>CANMAT010000471.1 GCA_947494865.1 Deltaproteobacteria bacterium | reverse complement strand
GAGCACGCGTCGGTGGTCGAGGGGAAACAGGCGCGTGAGGTGCGCGAGGCGGCAGGTGATCCCGAGGTCGATGGCGTCCATCATCATGTGCTCCGACGGCGCTCCATCGAGAACTACATCCCCGTCGTGGCGCTCCGCCGGTGGGCGGCAAACCCTGACAAGGAGCGCGTCGTGCGAGCCTTCGAGAAGATGAGCGACGCGCAGCGACACCACTACAATCTCAAGGGAGGCTTCAATGCCGACGCCCCCAACGCTGCCCGCGCTGGCGACCTGTACAGCCCCCTCTCGGCGAACGCACGTGGGCGACTCGCCCAGGGCTTCGGCAAGGAGATCGCGAAGCTCTTTGCACGCACTGTGAAGGAAGAAGATCTCGACGCTGAGGCGCGCGAAGAGGTGCGTGAGTTTGTCTCCGAGGTGCTTGCGAGGATGCGTTAGATTCCGAGGTGATCCATCATGAGCACGCCTGCCGACAGCATCTTCAGCGACCCGTCGGTTCAGTTTCTGCAGAAGCTCCTAGAAGATTTTCGGCGAGGCGAGATCACGCTGCCACGGTTTCAGAGGCCCTTCGTGTGGGACAAGGCGCGCCGCCTCGCGCTCTTCGACAGCGTGCGCCGTGGCATCCCCATCGGCTCGCTCATGATCTGGGAGACGCGCGCCTCGGGTCGCGACCGCCAGCCCGTCGCCGTACCCAAGACGGAGCTGGGGCCCTTCGACCTGCCGAAGGTGACCGAAGCCGTGCCGCGTCGCTTTCTGCTCGATGGAGAGCAGCGGTTGATGACGCTCTACTTCGCCCTGCACGCGGCGGAGCAGCGGACGAATTTCACCGGGGATGAATCACCGGAGGCGTTCGAAGTCTTCTTCGACCTGGAGAAGGAGGATTTTGTCACGCGTGACGACCTCCCGGAAGGGCCCCAGCCGCATCACTTTCCTCTCAGGAGCATCTTTGTAAGCCGTGGTGTTCTGCGCTTTCAGCGCGAGCTCGAGCAGGCGTTGGAGAAGGGGCTCAACGCTGAGCCGTCCGAAGAGCAACGGACGGCCATCGATCGCAAGATCACGAGCTTCATCGAGCGGACGGACACGATCGCGGAGGCGGTTCGGCAGTACAAGATCCCGGTGACGGTCATGGCGACCGACGATCTTGCGCTCGCGACCGAGACCTTCAAACGCGTGAACAGCCAGGGCGCCTCGATGAGCGAAGCCCACATGATGAACGCCATCGCGTGGGACACCTCGTTCGATCTGCTCGACCGCTTCGCCGTGCTCCGGGAAGGCATCGAGGAGCACCCCTTCTGGCAGAGCCGCGAGAACCTCGGCGACGACGTGCTGCTTCGCATCGGCAAGCGGCTTCTCGGTCACGATGTCTACGACGAGAAGGTCAGCGAGATCGCCCCGAAACTCCGCGACAGCTCGCTCCTGCAGCGCGTCGGCGACAGCATGGTGCGTGCGGCGAAGTTCCTTGCGACTCGAGGGCTCGGCAATCCGGGGCACATCCCCAACGTCATGCAGCTCGTCGTGCTTGGCGTGGTCTTCGATGCGGTTCCAACTCCCTCCGACGAGGCTCAGAACGCCGTTGATGATTGGCTCTGGTTCACCTCCTACACCGAGGTGTTCAGCCGGGTGGTTCGTGGGTCGGTGTACAAGCATCTAGAACGTCAGGCGCTCGCGCTCGCGCAGGGCCAGAAGCCGAAGGCTCCGCCGCGCAAACTGCGGAGGAAGCCGCTGCCTCGCTTCGATTTTCGCGGGGCGCGCTCTCGGGCCCTCTCGTGGCTGCTCGCACGGCGCATGATGACGTGTGATCAGGGTGAAGCGGCTGGCTGGCTTGCGATCGGAGGCAGCGGAGCCATGCTGCGCGTCGCGAGCCCACCGCCCAGTCGTACCGACATCGGTAGCAGCTCGGCCATTCGCGTGCTCTGGGATCCAGAGCAGATCAACGATCTTCGCGCAAAGATTCGCGACGGCAGCGCCGACACGGGGCTTCTCGAGGCGCAGGTGTTCACGCCCCCGGCGCTCGCAGCGCTTCGAGCGAGGCCGCGTGATGTACCCCTGTTCGTGGAGATCCGCGAACGCGATTTGAACGAGCTGGAAGAGACGCGCTTCAAGGAGATCAGCGACCGGCTCTTTCGCGATGCGCCGCCCCCCGACGAAGACGACGACTGAGACGACGCGCTGATCGCCCGATGTTGTACGTCGCTGCTACCATCATGGCACTTCCATCGCAGCCGCCATCGCAGTCACTTGCATACGTGTGTGCAACGCGACTTGCAGGCGTGTGCAAGTCTCTCGGTGACGCCGCGGGCTACCGCCGCGCGCCGGTGCGGCGTGAGGGGGCTGTGCGGCGTGCGCGAGGAGTCGCACACGGTGCTCCGCAGGGGAGCGCCCGCGCGCGGGTCGACCGCGCAGGGCGACGCCTCGAGGGATGCGGTGACGTCGGTGGTCAGAAGCGCGTGGCTCCGAGTGTTTCAGCGCGGCTTCGCGGGGCGCGACGAGAACCACTGGCGAAAGCGCGCGATGACCTCTTCGACGTGGCGGGGCTCGTCGGGCTCGAGGAGGTTCTCGATGCCGAGGCCGCGGAGCGCGGCGAGGGCGAGGTGCACGTCGAGGTCGTCGGCGTCGCGCCCGAGGAGCGTGGCCATCACCGCGCGCTGCGTGTGGGTCTGCAGCGCGAGGGCTTGACGCACGTCGGGGTCGTCGGCCGACCCGGCGAGCAGCGCCACGAGGATGCGCGAGCGCTTGCGGTCTCGCATGAGCGTGCGCACGAGGTCGTAGAAGAGCTCCTCGGAGGCCGCGGCGTCGAGGGGGCCGCTGCGCGCGAGCACGCGCTGAAACTCGCCTCGCGCGCGCTCTGACAAGCGCTCGAGCACCGCCGCCACGAGGTCGCTCTTCTTCGGGAAGTAGTACGTGAGGTGCCCCTGCTGCAGCCCCGCCTCGCGCGCCACCCGCACCTGCCCGAAGCCCTTCGCCCCCTGCGTCTCGAGCACGTGCACCGCTGCGTCGAGGATGCGCGCCCGCACGTCGTCTGCCATGGCCGTAGTTCGCCACGTTCGCGCGCCGCCCTCAATCACAACTTGACCTCGTCTTTGTATGCATACAAACTCATGCCATGACGCACCTGCGATTCTTCGTGTTCTCTCTCGCGCTGTTGGGCTGCGGCTCGTCGTCGCCCGCCGCGCCCCCTGCCGCGACCGACGCCGCCTCCGACGCCGCCTCCGACGCGACCGCCCCCTCCGACGCCGCCCCCGCCGACGCGGGGCCCCGGGCGATGGTGCGCGGGCAGCGCTACTGCGAGGTGCTCGCGGGCTCGGTGTCGGGCGCCAATGTAGCGCTCGACGTGTACAACACCTACGGCCTCAACGAGTGCCCCGACGCCGCGTGGCGCGCGCTCGACGTGGCGGCGGTGCGCGCCGAGCTCGGCGTGCCCGTGGTGGTGCTCAACGGCCCCCGCTACTGGCTCATCGACGCCTTCGAAGCGGGCATGGTGCTCGACCCTATGGTGCGCACCATCGGCGGCATCGCCATGCGCGTCGCGGGCCGCATCGAGGTGCCCCTCGCCGTGGCCACCGCGGGCAACTCGCCCTACGCCGACCGCACGGTTCGCCGTGACAGCACGGTGCGCTTCTCCGCCGGGTCGCGCGTGTACGAGCTCGTCGACAACGCCAGCCGCGTGTACGTGATGCAGTCGTACACGGTGCAGCGCGAGGCGCAGACCGAGGCCTCCCTCGCCGAGCTCGGCGCGCGCCTCACGCCGCCGGCGGGGTGGCGCTTTCGCACGCGCGTGCTCGCCGCCGACGTGCGCATCGTCGCCGAGGGGGGCCTGGCCACGGTGACCACCGACGACCTCGGCAACACCTACCAGCGCTCGCAGCAGACGCCCTGAGCGAGCGCCCGCGGCGCCCTCACTCGAAGCCGCCGCGGGTCGCGGGCGTGACGTGGCGCATGCGGCCCATCGTGGGGCGCGGCCGCGGGCGCGGCGTCGTGGTGGTGGCGTCGGGCGCGTGCGGCGCCGCCGTGGGCAGCGTGGGCGTGTGCGGCACCGTCGTGGGCAGCGGCGACACCCCTACGGCGTTGCCGTCGGACTCGATCGGCGGCACCACGAGCGCCGTCGGCAGCACGCTGCCGGTGGTGACGATGGGCATCTGCCCCGGCGCGTCGACGCGGTCGGGCGCGCGTGTCGCGGGGTGCGCCGCGACGCCGAGCGCGACGCCGATCTCGCGCAGCGCCGCGCGGGCGTGACCCCCGCGGGCGGTGCCCAGCGCGGCCGCGCCGTGGGCCTCGAGCTCGGCCGCGCGGGTCTCGCCGCACACGGGATCGTGGCACCCCGCGGCGCCCGCGATCACCGCGGCCAGCGAGGGAAACACCGTGCCGTGCCCGCTCGCCCGCGGCGCGCGCGGCGACGGCGGCGGCGTGGCCGAGAGCGTGCGGGGGGCCGTGCGGCGCGGTCGATCGCTCATGGGGTCACTCCTGTCCGTTGTTCTGCATCAT
>CANMAT010000470.1 GCA_947494865.1 Deltaproteobacteria bacterium | reverse complement strand
GGACGCGAAGGTGCCGCCGCTCCCCAAGGGCGTGGGCACGGCCCTCTCGGCGCGCTTCAACATCCCCCCGTCGCCGCGCCTCGGCGAGCTCATGAAGGTGCTCAAGAGCGCGGTCGAAGAGGGGCGCATCGACGCGCAGCGCGAGGCCGACTACTACCTCGACTGGGTCGTGGCCGAGAAGCTCATCGAGGTGTGACGGGGAGGGGGAGCGGGCCTACGGGCCCGCGTCGGGCACTTCGGCCACGCCGTCGAGGATGGCGTCGATCTGGTAGCGCCACGCGTTGATGCTGGCGCCGCGGCCGATGTAGCGAATGCGCCCCATGCGGTCGAAGATGATGATGCCCGGGAGCGTGCCGCCCGCGAAGCGGCGGATGCCGCCCGTGCGGTCGATGAGCATGCGGTTCGAGAGGCGATACCGCTGCTGCCACGTACGGCAGAACTCTGCCGTGCCGATCGTGCGATCAGGGTTCTCGATGATCACCTGAACGAAGCGAAGAGGCCGCCCGACGTACCGCTGATTGATGTCTCGTTCGAGTCGCCCGGACTCGGATTGGCAGGTGCCTCACCACCCTGCCGCGAGGGATATCACCGTGACGTCGGCGGCGCAGAAATCGGCCTTGTCGTAGAGCGCGTAGGGCTCCTCGGTGGTGCAGTCGGTGAGCGTCATCTGCGGCCACGTGGCGCCCACCGTCATGCCGTAGGGGCGATCGGGGACGGTGCACACCGCCGCCTCGGGGGCCGCCGCCGCGTCGCCCTGGGCGTTGTCGGCCCCCGCCGTGTCGTCGGAGCACGCCGCCGTGAGCATCACCCCGAGCATCGCGAGACATCGTTGCTTCATGTCGCCGTTTGCACTCCCTTCGGATACGGGAACACACACGCTTCGCCCCCGTCAACGCGTATCCTCGCGCCCGTGCGTCGCGCCAACCTCTGCCTCACGCTCTGCGCGGCCCTCGCGGCCTGCGCCCACACCCTCCGCGTGCCGTCGCCCGCCCCCGGCGGGCCCGGCGCTCCGCTGCCGACGCTGGCGCCCTCGCGCATCGAGGTTCCGCTCTCGGCCGACGTGCGCGACACGCTGCGCGCGCTCGACGCGCAGGTGCCCGCGGTGATCGACACGGGCGGCGAGTTTCGCAGCCTCGGCGCGCTCCCCGCGTCGGTGCGCTACACCGTGCGCCGCGCGCCCTTTCGCTTCGAAGCGCGCGGCGGAGTGCTCCACGCCGAGACCGTGCTCTCGCTCTCGGCGGAGGCCTGCGCGGCGGCCCCCATGGGGATCCCCATTCCCTTTCTGGGCGGCCTCCTCGGCGGCGGCGGCGGCGGCGGCAGCGGCGCGTGCGTGCCCATCGCGAGCTGCGGCGTGGGTGAGCCTCCCCGTCGCATCGTGGTGGCCACCGACACGACGGTGCGCCTCGACCCCTCGTGGCGCCTCGTGGCCGAGACGGTGCCCGCCGCGCCGCGCGTGGTCGACCCCTGCGCGCTCACGCCCCTGCGCATCGACGTGTCGGGCTTCGTGGTCAACCTCGTCGCGCAGCAGGTGGCGCAGGCCACGCAGCAGCTCGACCGCGACATCGCCGCGCGGGGCGACCTGCGCGCCGTGGGCGAGCGCATGTGGGCGCAGCTCAACGCCCCCATCGACCTCGGCGACGGCTTCTGGATGTCGCTCGACCCCGAGGCCGTGTACGCGGGGCCCCTCGCCATCGACCCCGCCGTGGCCACCACCACCGTCGGCGTCGCCGCGCGGCCCCACGTGGTCGCCGGCGCGCGCCCCGCGACCGTCGCGCGGCCGCTCCCGCCGCTGATGCAGGGCGGCGCGCAGGGGGGAGGCTTTCGTGTCACCTTCGACGCCGCGGTGGGCTTCGACGAGGTGACCCGCCTCGTGGCGCAGCAGTTTCGCGGCACCACCATGACGCTCGAAGGGCACCGCGTGCTCGTGCGCGACGTGCACGTCTCGGGCAGCGGCGCGGCGCTGCTCTTTCTCGTGGCCGTGCGCTTCGAAGACGGCGCCTTCGCGGGGCAGGAGGCCACCGTGCACCTCGCGGGGCTCCCCGACTACGACGCCGCCCGCGGCGACCTCGTGGTGCGCGACCTCGACTACACCCTCGAGACGCGCAGCGCGCTCGTGGAGTTCGGCGAGTGGTTTCTCCGCGGAGGGCTGCGCGACGCCCTCGCGCGACAGGCGCGCTTCCCCCTCGGCGACCGCATCGCGCGGCTGCGCGCCAACGCGGAGCGCGCCCTCACGCGCGAGCTCGCGCCGGGCACGCGCCTCGCGGGCACCCTCTCGGCGGTGCAACCGCAGGGGGCCTTCGTGACCGAACAAGGCGTGACCCTGCGCGTCTTCGCCGAAGGAAGCGCAAGGGTGACGCAAGAGGTCGGCGCGCTCGGGCTTACGGGGCGCTGATTCTGCGAAATGATTGCGTTCATCGCCGGGTGAGGTTGGCGCGGCGCGGCGGCTCGCATAGCGTCGCGCGCGTCGCATGACTGACCCGCTCCCCGGCCTCGATTACGAAGCGTTCGCGCGTGACCTCGACGCCCTCCGCGCCGAGGTGATGTCCTCGCTGGGCCCCGACGATTTCGAGCACCTCAAGCGCATGGAGCGCTGGGGTCGCGCGTGCGAGGCGCTCGGCTACGCCACCGCGTGGATCGCCCCCAACCTCGCGTCGGCGGCGCTCATCTCGCTGGGCTCGACGGCGCGGTGGACGATCGTCACGCACCACGTCTCGCACGGCGGCCTCGACAAGGTGCCCGGCGTGCCCGAGCGCTACGCGAGCAAGGGCTTCGCGAAGGGGCGTCGTCGGCTCGTCGACTGGTTCGACTGGATGCTCCCCGAGGCGTGGCACTACGAGCACAACGTGCTGCACCACTATCACACCAACGAGGGCCTCGACCCCGACCTCGTGGAGCGCAACTTCGAGGGCATGCACAGCCCCTCGGTGCCCATTGGCCTGCGCTACGCCGCCCTCGGGTTCTATGCCCTCACGTGGCAGTTCACCTACTACGCGCCCACCACGTTTCAGGTGCTCCGTCGGGCGGAAGAGGCGCGCGCCGCGGGGCGCCCGGTGTCGGTCATGGGCATCGCCAACCCCGACTCGCTCGCGTCGGCCTTCGACCTGCGCACACCCAACGGGCGGCGCTTCTGGCGCGAGTGCCTGCTCCCCTACGGCGTGGGGCGCTTCGTGGCCATCCCCGCGCTCTTCGCGCCGCTGGGGCCGTGGGCGGCGTTCAGCGTGTGGGCCAACTCGGTGGGCGCCGAGCTCATTCACAACCTGCACAGCTTCGCGATCATTACGCCCAACCACGCGGGCGACGACGTGCACCGCTACGAGCGCGGCGTCACCGACCGCGCCGAGTTCTATGTGCGCCAGGTGCTCGGCAGCGTGAACTTCTCCACGGGCGGCGACCTGCGCGATTTCATGCACGGGTTTCTCAACTACCAGATCGAGCACCACCTCTGGCCCGACCTGCCGCCGCGCGCGTACCAGCGCCTGCAGCCCAAGGTGAAGGCCGTTTGCGAGCGCCACGGCGTGCCGTACGTGCAAGAGCCGCTGGTGAAGCGCCTGCGCAAGCTCGTCGACGCCGTGGTGGGCAACGGGTCGATGGTGCGCAGCGAGACGCGCTCGAAGGCCCAGCGCCGCGCCGCCCGCAGCGCGCCCGCGACGCACGCGGGCGAAGGGGCATAGGGCCCGTCAGGGCAGGTTGCTGGCCGCGACGGGGGCCTCGCGGGGCGTCTTGCCTCCAGCCTGAGCTGTCGCAGACGCGGCCCCCACCCGCGCTGCCGCGCGCCCCGCCCCCGCGAGCGAGGGCAGGGCTGTGCGTGTCGGACGCGCAGGAGTCGTACGGTGGGGTTCGTGGGCTGCCCTTGCGCTGCAAGGGCTTGCGCTGCGGTCGCCACGGGCGGCCCATGCGTCCGTGACGATTCGCCGTCGTCGGCGGCACGCGTGCGCTGGAGCCCTTGCAGCGCAAGGGCAGCCGCGAGCCTCAACAGCAGACACCCGCGCCCACAGCCCCCACAGCCCTGCCCTCGCTCGCGGGGGCGGGGCGCGCGGCAGCGCGGGTGGGGGCCGCGTGTGCGACAGCTCAGGCTGAAGGCACGCCGCTCTGCGCGGGAGAGGGTTTGGGGTGAGGCCCGCGCCCGTCAGGGCAGGTTGCTGGCCGCGACGGGGGCCTCGCGGTTCGTCGTCGCGCCGTCGCCGATCTGGCCGTAGTACCCCGCGCCCCAGCAGCGTACGGTGCCGTCGGTGAGCGCCGCGCACGCGTGGTAGTTGCCCACCGTGACCTCGCGCGTTGCGGGGATCGCCACCTCGCTGAAGGTGCGCGTGCACGCCCACGAGTCGGCCCCGCCGGAGCACGTCTCGCGGCCCACGACGCCGAGGCCCAGCTGAAACTCGTCGTTGCGCCCCGCGCAGCGCACGCCGCCCGCCGTGAGCGTCGCGCAGGTGTGATAACGCCCCGCCGAGAGCTGCCGCACGCCCGTGAGCTCGGGCACCGCCGTCGCGGTGCGCGCGCACGTGAAGG
>CANMAT010000469.1 GCA_947494865.1 Deltaproteobacteria bacterium | reverse complement strand
GGGCGCTGCGTCGAGCGTCGCTGCGTCGAGCGTCGCATCGGGCGCTGCGTCGAGCGTCGCTGCGTCGCGCGCGGTGTCGGCCGTCGCCGCGGCGTCGACGGGGCCGTCGGGCGCCGCGTCGGAGGCGACGGGGTTGAGCTCGCCGAAGCACCCGGCGACGGCAGCGCACAACGCGGCGACGCGCACGGTCCGATTCATGGGGTGAACGCTCCGTAGGCTATAACGAGAGGGGGCTCTAGGAGGCGGCGCGGAGCTTGCCGACGACGGCGGCGAGGTCGTCGGGCAGCGGCGAGGTGACGCGCGTCTCGGCGCCCGTGACGGGGTGCGCGAACACCACCTCGCTCGCGTGGAGGAAGTGCCGCTCGAGCGTGACGCCGAGGTCGTCGGCGAGGCGCGGGCCGCGGTAGAGCCGGTCGCCCACGAGCGGGTGCCCGATGGCTGCGAGGTGCGCGCGCACCTGGTGGCGAAACGCCGACTCGAGCTCGACCTCGACGAGGGTGTAGTCGCCGAGGGGCCGTACGGGGCGGTAGCGCGTGACGGCGGCGTGGGTCTTGGTGCCCGCGCGCAGGCGCACGTGCTCGGTCACCACCTCGACGCGCTTGGGGTCTTTGCGGTGCGGCACGAGCGGCAGCTCGACGGAGCCCTCGGAGGCGATGCGCCCCTCGACGAGCGCGAGGTACCGCTTGGTGGTGCGCCCCTCGCGCATCGACTCGCGCAGGGCGTCGAAGGCCGCGGCGTTGCGCGCCACGATGAGCAGCCCGCTCGTGTCGGTGTCGAGGCGGTGCAGCACGCCCGGCTCGCGCCTGCGGTACCCCACGGTCTTCGTCTCCGGGAAGCGCACCACGAGGCCGTTGGCGAGCGTTCCCAGCTCGTCGGGGCGGAGCGGGTGCGTGGCCATGCCCGCGGGCTTGTCGACCACCACCACGGCGGGGTCTTCGTGGCGCACCACGACCTCGATCGAGGCGTCGGCGAGGGGGGTGAAATCTTGCGGGGGCAGCGCGCCCAGAATCACCACCACGGCGCCCGCGGCGATCACGTCGCCCTTGCGCTTGCGGCGGCCGTCGACGCGCACCTGGCCCTCGTCGAGGAGGGTGCGGGCGCGGGCGCGCGACAGCTGCGGGAGCTCGTCGACCAGAAAGCGATCGAGGCGCTTGCCCGCGTGCGCCTCGGTCACGGTAAGGGTAATGGCCTCGGGCGCGTCGGGCGCCTCGGGGGTGTCCGTGGCGACGGGGGCGTCGCTGATATCTTGGGTATCGTTCGGTTCGGTATTCATCGAAGGGCGCAACGCATATCACGGTTGCGCCGCGCGGCGATACATGGCCTCAGTCGGCGACCTGCCAGCCGCCGACGTCGCGCCCCGCCACGTTGCGCACGCGGCGCAGCTCCCACCCGTCGGGCTCGCGCCACGCGCCCGGCGCGGCCTCGGCGAGGGCCCACGCCACGAGCGCGGGCAGCGCCTCCATCGCGCCCGAGTGCACCTTCACCACCACCGAGGTCTCGCGCCCCGGGAGCGCCATGCAGAAGAGGCCCCCGGCCCCCACCTTCACGGCCATGGGCTCGCGCGCGGCGCGCACCACGTCGAGGTCGAGGCGCCCCGTCCCCGAGGTGAGCTCCGGGTGCGCGGCCATCGCCGATCCGATGCGTCCGAGGCGCGCCGTCCACGCGTCGTCGGCGCTCCCGCGCTCGACCGAGCGCATCGCGCGCGCGAGCACCTCCCACGAGCGCGCCACGGCCGAGAGGGGCTGAATGAACGTGGGCACCCCGCAGCCGTCGACGGCGTGCGCGGGCGCGTGCTCCATCCACTGCGCGAGGCGCCCCACGATGCGCTGCTGCAGCGGGTGTTCGAAGGGCCGATAGTCGGCCTCCCACCCGTTGTGCAGCGCCGCCGCGAGCATGAAGGCGTGCTTGCCCGAGCAGTTGTTGTGCAGGTCGGTGAAGCGCCCCCCCGCGCGCACGATGGCCTCGGCGCTCGGCGCGTGGCCCGGCGGGTGCGAGCCGCAGCGGAGCCCCTCGGCGGGCGCGCCGAAGCGAGCGAGAACTGCGCTCACCAGCGCGAGGTGCGCGGGCTCGGCGCTGTGCGAGGCGGCGCCGACGGCCATCTCCTCGGCGGTCACCGCCGGGTCGCCGAGGGCCTCGAGCGAGCACGCGAGCTGAAAGGGCTTCGACGACGAGCGGTACGTGGTGTCGCGGTCGTCGCCGGCCTGCCACACGACGCGCCCGCCGCGCACGGCCACGGCCGACGCGGGGTGCTCGCTCTCGAGGCACGCGCCGCGGTACTGGAGCACCGTGGGCATCGCTCAGCGCCCCTTGGGCTTGAAGCGGCTGCCGGCCTTCATGAAGCGCGACTTCGCATCGGGCTTCTTGTCGCCCTTCTTGGACTCGTTGCGGGCCTTTCCGTCGAAGGCGACGAGCCCGCTGTTGATGCCCGCGGCGCTCCCCACGTTGGCGCTCCCGCCGCCGCCCTCGAGCACGCGCACGCGGTCTCGCAGGTTGGCCGCGCGCTCGAAGTCGAGGTTCTCGGCGGCCTCGATCGTCTCGGCGCGGAGCTCCTCGATGAGGGCGCTCTTCTCGGCGTCGGTGGCGGGGGCCTTGGCCTCGAGCGACTCGCCGCGCTTGCGCGTCGAGACGTTCACGTAGTCGCTGGTGCCCGCGGCGGGGTTCAGGTCGGTGATGGCGCGCTTCACCGACGCGGGGGTGATGTTGTGCGCGACGTTGTAGGCCGTCTGAATGGTGCGGCGCCGGTCGGTCTCCTCGATGGCGTTGCGCATCGAGTTGGTGATCGTGTCGCCGTACATGATCACCCGGCCGTCGAGGTTTCGCGCGGCGCGCCCGATGGTCTGAATGAGCGACCGCGGCGAGCGCAGAAAGCCCTCCTTGTCGGCGTCGAGAATGGCCACCAGGGCAACCTCCGGGAGGTCGAGGCCCTCGCGCAAGAGGTTGATGCCCACGAGCACGTCGAACTCGCCGCGGCGCAGGTCTTTCAAGATCTCGACGCGCTCGAGGGTGTCGATGTCCGAGTGCAGGTAGCGCACCTTCACGCCGAGCTCTTGATAGTACTCGGTGAGGTCCTCGGCCATGCGCTTGGTGAGCGTGGTCACGAGCACGCGCTGCGCCTTCTCGACGCAGATGCGAATCTCGCCGAGGAGGTCGTCGACCTGGCTCCCCACCGGGCGCACCACGATCTGCGGGTCGATGAGCCCCGTCGGGCGAATGATCTGCTGCACGAACTCGCCGCCCGTGCGCGCGAGCTCGTAGTCGCCCGGCGTGGCCGACACGTAGATCACCTGGTTCATGCGGGCTTCGAACTCGTCGAACTTGAGCGGCCGGTTGTCGAGCGCGCTCGGGAGCCGAAAGCCGAAGTCGACGAGCGTCTCCTTGCGCGCGCGGTCACCGCGGTACATGGCGCCCACCTGCGACACGGTCTGGTGGCTCTCGTCGATGATGGTGATGAAGTCCTTCGGGAAGTAATCAATGAGCGTCGGCGGCGCGTCGCCCGCGCTGCGCCCCGAGAGGTGCCGCGAGTAGTTCTCGATGCCGTAGCAGAAGCCCACCTGCTCGAGCATCTCGAGGTCGTAGAGGGTGCGCTGCGCGATGCGCTCCTTCTCGATGAACTTGTTGAGCGCCTCGAGCTCCTTGATGCGCACCCGCAGCTCGTCGCGAATGGTGTTGATCGCCCGCGCCAAAAGCTGCTTCGGCGTCACATAGTGCGAGTTGGGATAGATGGTGACGCGCGGCGCCTTGCGCAGCACCTTGCCGCGCAGCGGGTCGATCTCGGCGATGTCGTCGATGGTGTCGCCGAAGTAGGCGATGCGCAGCGCCATCGACTCTTCGTAGGCGGGAAACACCTCCACGATGTCGCCCCGCACGCGAAACGTGCCGCGGTGAAAGTCCACGTCGTTGCGCTCGTACTGCATCTCGACGAGGCGGCGCAGCAGGTGGTCGCGGGGGTAGTCCTCGTTCACGCCGAGGTCGGCCACCATGCCCATGTAGGCCTCGCGGTCGCCGATGCCGTAGATGCACGACACCGACGCCACGATGATCACGTCGCGGCGCGCGAGGAGCGAGCGCGTGGCCGAGTGGCGCATGCGGTCGATGGCCTCGTTGATCATCGAGTCCTTCTCGATGAACGTGTCGCTCGCGGGGATGTACGCCTCGGGCTGGTAGTAGTCGTAATACGAGACGAAATACTCGACGGCGTTCTTGGGGAAGAGCTCGCGCATCTCGCTGTAAAGCTGCGCGGCGAGGGTCTTGTTGGGGGCCAGAATGAGCGTGGGCTTCTGCATCGCCGCGATCACCTTCGCGGCCGTAAACGTCTTGCCCGACCCGGTCACCCCGAGCAGCACCTGGTGCTTCTTCTTCTCGACGATGCCCTTGCAGAGCGCCTCGATGGCCCTCGGCTGGTCGCCCTGCGGCGCGAACTCGCTCACAAGTTCAAAGAGCTGAGACATAGAGCGGCACCGTTCGCGCGGATCGCCCCCGCGGTCAAGGGGCGTCGCCGCGGCATGG
>CANMAT010000468.1 GCA_947494865.1 Deltaproteobacteria bacterium | reverse complement strand
CCGCGAGGCCGCTCACGGGCGAGCGCAGCGCAGGCGCCTCGACCGTAGCCCGCACGACCGGAGCCGTCGGCGCCACCGCCGGGGCCACCACCGGAGCGGGCGCCGCGGCGGCCACCCGCACGCGCGCAGGCTCGCGCGTCGAGGCGTGCGAGTCGGCGCGCCACATCGCGAGCCCCGAGATCACCAGCGCCGTAAAGCTCATCGAGATCGTCACCGCGGTCGATGCCATGAGAAACACCCTCCGAGCACGCCTCGACGGCCGCTCTGCCGTGACGTTTTGCAGCGCGCGTGCCGCCGCGCAAAGGCCCTTGCCTCACGCTGTTTCGATGGAGCGTGTCGTCGGGGCGCCACGGCGCCGCGTCCCGCCACACGCGGCGGTGCGATAGGCTCACGCGTCGCGATGACCCCCGAAGGCCTCTGCATCTACTGCGGCCACGCGCGCCCTCCCTCGCGCCCGCAGGCCCCGTGCGCGGGCTGCAGCCGCTCGGCCGAGGGCGTTCGCTGGTGGCAGGTGCGCCGCGGCGGCCGCAGTGCCACGCCCGTCGCGCTGGCGGTGCTGCTCGTCGCGCTCTCGTCCGCGACGGCGCTCCGCGCGGCGTCCGACGCCGTCGCCTCGTACGTGGTGCTCACGCTCGTCACGCTGCTCGTCGCGTCGCCGCTCGTGCGGGGGCTCTTTCGCCGCGGGTATGGCACCTGGTACTTCGCCGCGCCCGACGGCGCCCACATCGGCAGCGCCACGTGGGACGGCGCGCAGCTCTTCTGGGCCTACGGGCTCCACATCGAGGGCCCCAGCGTCGAGGTGCCCGAGTACGCGCGGGCCATCACCGCGGCGGCGGTGCGCGCGGCGGGCGTGCGCGCGCTCGGGCCGGGCGTGTGCCTCGCGCTCGAGATCGACGAGGCCGAGTACGACGGCCTCTTCTTCGAGGGCGCCCTCGCGCCCACCGTGGCGGCCGCGCTGGTGGGACTCGGCGCCCGCGGGTCGTGCGCGCTGCGCTGGCAGCGCGGGTGGCGCTTCTCGCACTTCGCGAGCCCCCGCGTGGCGCCCCTGCAGCGCCTCTCGCTCACCGCGTCGGCGGCGCCCGCCGAGGCGGGGCCCTTCGAACGCGAGCTGCTCGCGCTCATCGCCGAGGTCGAGGGCGCCAACGCGGCGCTCTGGGCCCCCCGCGCGGAGCCTCAGCGCGACGCGCACTACCGCGCGCAGGCGCTCGGCCCGGCGCCGCGCTACTGCACCCTCGACGACCTCGCGAGCGAGCTCAGCGAGCGCCCGCCGCGGCGCGACGAGCTCATCGCGAGCGTGGTGCCCGACCCGTCGCAGGCGAGCGACGCGGCGCTGGCGTTCCGGGCCTTCGCGGCCTCGCAGCCCGAGGTCGTCGAGCACCTCGTCGACGCGTTCACCGAAGAGGAATACTGAGCCCGCTCAACGCACGAGCGAGCGCGTCTCGCCGACGTCCATCACCCAGAGGCGCGCGGGGTCCCACCCGCGGTCGGCGAAGCCCTGACGGACGCGCGCGGGGGGCTCCGCCGCGGGCTCGTCGGTGAGCACGAAGGTGCCCCAATGCATTGCGATGAGGGCGCGCGCATCGAGGAGTTCGAACGCGCGCAGGGCGTCGTCGGGGTTCATGTGCTGCGGCTCCATGAACCACCGCGGCTCGTACGCGCCCACCGGGAGCATGGCCCAGTCGATGGCGCCGCACCGCGCGCGAATCTCGCGGAAGTCTTCGAAGAACGCGGTGTCTCCCGCGTGGTAGGCGACGCCCTCGGGGCCGCGCAGCACGAAGCCTCCCCAGAGGCCGTCGTTGCGGTCCCACGGCGCCCGCATCGACCAGTGGCGCGCGGGCACGAGGGTGACCTCGAGGTCGCCCACGACGTGCGACTGCCACCAGTCGAGCTCGACCACACGCGGCAGCCCGGCGCCCTTCAGCGTGCGACCGTTGCCGAGCGGAACCACATAGAGCGCCTCGGGGCCGATGCGCTTCAGCGAGGGCACGTCGAGGTGGTCGTAGTGGTTGTGACTCACCAGCACCACGTCGATGGGCGGCAGCGCCTCGGGCACCACGCCCGGCGGCGAGAGGCGCCGCACCACGCCCTGAATGCGCTCCGAGAACAGCGGGTCCGTCGCGACGAGCTGCCCCCCGAGGCGCGCCACGAAGCTCGCGTGGCCGACCCACGTGAGCGACGCGGGGAGATCTCTGATGAGCGCGCCGTCGTTGGGTCGCACCGGCGCCCCGAGCGGCTTCGCCTCGCGCGCGACGCCGCGGCCGTTGAGCCGGTCGAGCACACGCCAGCGGAGCAGGTCTGCCGGCCCCCGCACGGGCCTCGTCGCACGATCATCGAAGCGTCCCATGCAGTGAGTCATCGACGCACGGTCGGCGCGCGTCAACACCGCGGCGCGCGCCGCCGTTTTCTTGCCCGATCGCACCGACATCCGCTACCGGAGGCTCAACGGCGCCCGCCGCCGCGTGAGCCCTTCACGCGGCGCACGGTCGTCTACGCCCTCGGGAGGCAATTGCGATGAAGTCCGTCACGATCACGGCGATGGTTGCGCTCGCCCTCACGCTGGTGCCCGCGTGCGCGAGCGAGCCCGCCGCTGCGACCGCGCAGACCGCCTCCGCGCAGGTGCAGGGGCGCTGGTCGCTCGACGCGGTGCGCACCCTCGAAGACCACCCCGCGCGCTCCATCGTGAGCGCCACGCTGGCCTTTGACTCCGACGGAACGTGGCGCCTCCGGTACGACTACCACGTCGCCTCGACGCCGCTCGCGCACGTGTGGTCGTCGGGCCTCTCGGGCACCTGGGAGGCGCAGCCCGGAGACCCCGTCGCGGTGCGCTTCACCGTGCTCGACGACCGCTCCACCGCGGTCGCCACGATGGCCGCCGCGGGGCGCATGGAGGTCACCCTCATGGGCCTTCAGATGCGCTTCGTACGCGCGCCCGAGTGAGCCACGCGGCGGGCGGGGCGCGGCGTATAGAACGCCTCGCCCCTATCACACCAACGAAGGGCCCTTCACCGCGACGAGCCTGAAGAGCGACGCCGCGCTCGTGCGCAGGTGCCCCCAGAGCCGCGCGAGACCGACGCCCGCGCCGCTGGAGACGCGCGCGCGCCACCACCTCTCGGCGTCGTCGGCGGGCGAGTGCACAACGCGCATCCCGTCGTCGCGCAGCCACCGCGCCACGCGCGACCCGACCGGTAGAACACCCACCTCATAGCGCGGAAACGACCGCACGCGGGTGACGTAGAGCTCGCCCATCCAGCGGGGCATCACGCTCACGCCGAAGAGCTGATAGTGCGGGTCGGCGCGGAGGTTGGCGGGCGAGAGGCGGTTGGGGCCGAAGAGGTACAGCGTGCCCCCGGGGCGCAGCACGCGAGCGAGCTCGCGCACGGCCGCGCGGGGGTCGCGCACGTGCTCGATCACGTCGACGAAGGTCACCACGTCGAAGGTATTGTCGTCGAAGGGGAGCGCCTCGGCCTCGGCCCGCGCGAAGTCGGCGCGCGCGCCGTAGCACCCCGCGCGGAGCCTCGCGCCCGCGAGCAGCGCGTCGTCGACGTCGACGCCCGTCACCGCGGCCCCCAGCTCGGCGAGCGCCACGGGGAGCGCCCCGAGCTGGCACCCCACGTCGAGCACGCGCGCGCCGTCGAGGGGCGCGAAGCGCGCGACCTCGCGGGCGATGGTTCGGTTACGCGCGATCTGGTCGAGCTCGAGGCGCAGCCAGCGGGCGCGCTGCGGGTCGCGCGCGTCGAGGAGATGGCTCGCCCAGTGGTCGAGGAAGGGTCGCTCGCGGGAGAGGGTAGGGTGGCCAGCGTCGACGCCGGCCTCGCGCGCGAGCGCGTCGAGGGAGAGGGTCACGGCGAGGCCGCCTCAGGGCACGGTGAAGGGGATGGTGTACGACTGGTTCTGCTGCGTAAACGACACGCTGTAGGTGCCGATCACGCGCCCGCCCACGGAGATCGACAGGGTGGTGGTGGTGTTGGGCACGCCGCACATGTCGTAGGCCACGAGGCGAATCTGGTAGGCCCCGCTCGGGGGCTGCGGGCTGTTCCAGTACACGTTCTCGACGGTGGGCGGGGCGATGCGGCACGCGGCGTTGGCGTCGTGGTCGAGCACGCCCCCGGAGGCGCTGTTGCGCGCGCCGTAGAAGACCTCGGCGCCCGTCGGGTCGACCACGTGAAGGTCGATGTCCGACGCGGTCTGCCACGCGGCGGTGATCTGGATGTTGCCGCCCGAGTAGCCGCAGCCCTCGTCGATGACGCCGTCGCAGTTGTCGTCGAGGCCGTTGCAGGCCTCCTGCGTGCCCTGCTGGCACTGCGCCTGGAGCACCTGCACGCCCGCCGGCACCATCACGCTGGCCGTCATCGAGGTGTTGAAGGCCGGCGGCGGAGGCACCGCCACGGCGGTCTGCACACCGACGTTGGGCGTGCTCATCACGACGCCGGTCTGGCCGTTGACGAAGCAGCCCCCGAGCAGATACGCGAACGCGAGCGTGATCGTGGGGCGGGCGATGCGGTGGAGCGTCATCACGAGGGTCTTCCTTT
>CANMAT010000467.1 GCA_947494865.1 Deltaproteobacteria bacterium | reverse complement strand
GCGGGCGCCTCGCGCACGTCGTCGGTGCGGGGCTTGAAGGCGAGGCCCCACACGGCGATGCGCTTGTCGGCCACGCTCCCGAGGTGCTTCACGAGCTGCTCGAAGAGCAGACCCTTCTGGCGGGCGTTGACCTCTTCGGTCGCGCGCACGAGGCTCAGGTCGACGCCGTGCTCGCGGGCGAGAAAGAGCAGCGCGTCGACGTCTTTGGGGAAGCAGCTGCCCCCGTAGCCGGGGCCCGGAAAGAGAAATTTGTTGCCGATGCGCGTGTCGCTGCCGACGCCCTTGCGCACGTTCGAAACGTCGGCGCCGACGACCTCGCAGAGGCGCGCGATGTCGTTCATGAACGAGATGCGCGTGGCCAGCATCGAGTTGGCCACGTACTTCGCGAGCTCGGCCGAGCGCGGGTCGACGAAGAGCAGCTTGTCGTGGTTGAGCTGCAGCGGGGCGTAGAGCTTGCGCATCACCGAGCGACCGTGCTCGTCGCGCGCGCCGATGAGCACGCGGTCGGGGCGCATGAAGTCGTTGATGGCGTCGCCCTCCTTCAAGAACTCGGGGTTCGACACGACGGTGATCTTCACCGTCGCCTCGCGGTCGAGGAGCGCCTGCACCCTGTCGTTGGTGCCCACGGGCACCGTGCTCTTGAGCACCACCACCGTGTCGCGCGTGAGCGCCTTCGCGAGCGACTCGGCCACGGCCATCACGTACTTGAGGTCGGCCCCGCCGTCGGCGCGCGGCGGCGTGCCCACCGCGATGAACACCACGTCGGCGCCCGGCGTCGCCGTCGCGAGGTCGGTGCTGAACAGCAGCCGCTCTTCGGCCGCGTTGCGGCGCACCAGCTCCTCGAGGCCCGGCTCGTAGATGGGGATCTGCCCCTGCTCGAGCAGGCGGATCTTCGAGGCGTCGGTGTCGACGCACACCACGCGGTTGCCAAACTCAGCGAAGCCCGTACCCGCGACGAGGCCGACGTACCCGGTACCCACCACAACGATGCGCATGAAACGCGGGCTATCACCGCCCCGCTATGATCGCAAGAGTCTGATTGCGATCGCCAGAACAGCGGCGCAGACGGCTACCGCAGCCGCCACCCGCAGGGCGCGCCGCGCGCGCTGCGCGGGGGTGAGCGCGCGCGCCACGGCGTGGGGCGCGGTGGTGGCGCCGGCGAGGCGGGCGAGCGAAGGGTCCATCGAGGCGCGCAGGGCGCGGGCGAGCTCGGTGGCCGTGGGGTAGCGCTGCGTCGCGTCGCGGGCGAGCGCGCGCAGGGCCCAGCGGTCGACGGCGGCGGGGAGCCGCGCGTCGCGGCGCGTCGGGGGCTCGACGGGCTTCGTGAGGATCTCGACGAGGAGGTCGGCGGTGGCGCGCGCGTCGAAGGGGAGGGCCCCCGTGACGAGCTCGTAGGCCACCACGCCGAGCGACCACAGGTCGGCGCGCGGATCGACGGTGGCCGACGAGCGGATCTGCTCGGGGGCCATGTACAGCGGCGTGCCGAGGAGGGCGTTGGAGGCCGTCTTGAGCCCGTCGCTCTCGAGGGTGTTGAGCAGCTTCGCGAAGCCGAAATCGAGCACCTTGACGCGCACCGCGGCGCCCGCGAGCAGAAACACGTTGTCGGGCTTCATGTCGCGGTGCACCACGCCGCCGGCGTGCGCGTGGTCGACGGCGCGCGCCACCTGATCGATCACGTCGAGCACGTCGGCCACGGGCGGGCGACCGCGCTCGAGGCGCGCCTCGAGGGTCTCGCCCTCGAGGAGTTCCATCGCGATCCAGGCCTGCGGGCCGTCGGCGCCGAAGTCGCGCACCGCCACGATGTGCGGGTGCGTGAGCATCTGCGCCACGCGCGCCTCGCGCTGAAACCGCTGCAGCGCCTCGCCGCGCGCCGCGTACTCGGGGCGCATCACCTTGATGGCCGTGGCCTCGCCGGTCTGCCGGTCGACGCCGCGGTACACCTCGCTCGTCGAGCCGCTCGCGAGCGGTTCGACGACCTCCCACCGCTCGGCGAACACGGTACCCGGCGCACTCACGCGCGACGTTGTAGGGCACGCGACGCGCCCCCCGCAACGGCCGTTTTTTCGCGCCCTCGCTCGCGTTGCGGTATCGCACCGCTGTGCACGCGATGGTTCTCTGCGCGGGCCTCGGCACGCGCCTACGCCCGCTCACCGATGAGCGCCCCAAGCCCCTCGTCCCCGTCGGAGGCAGACCCCTCGCGGCCTTCGCCCTCGACGCGCTCGCGCGCCACGGGGTGCGCCACGTGGTGGCCAACGCGCACCACCTCGCCGCGCAGGTGGAGCCCGCGCTGCGCCCCTACGCCGACGCCCTCGACATGGCGCTCACCGTGCTCACCGAGGCGACCATTCTGGGCACCGGCGGCGGCATTCGGAACGCGCTCCCCCACCTGGGCGGAGGCGATTTTATCGTCTTCAACGGCGACGTGCTCTCGTCGCCGGACCTCACCCGCGTTGTGGCCCACCACCGCGCCACGGGCGCCCGCATGACCATGGTGCTGCGCGAAGACCCTCGCGCCGAGCGCGCGGGCGTGATCGAGTTCACCGCCGATGGCCGCGTTGTGCGCATGCTCAACGAGGGGGCGGCGTGGAGCGCCCCCACGACCCGCTGCCTCTTCACCGGCGTGTACGTGCTCTCGAGCGCGGTGGGCCCGGACCTCCCCGACGAGGGCTGCGTGGTGCGCCACACGCTCCGACGCCTCCTCGCGCGGGGAGAGCGCGTGTCGGGCGTGATCGACGAGGGCCCGTGGTTCGACCTCGGCACGCCGCAGGCCTACCTCGCCGCCAACCTCGCGCTCCTCCGCGGAGAGCTCTCGCTCCCCGGATGGAGCGCCCCCGCGGGCGGTGTGATCGTGGGGCGCGACACCGCAGCGGGTGCGGTGACCCTCGCCGACTCGGTGCTCGGCGATGGCGTTCGCGTCACGGGCCGCGGCGCGATTCGTGAGACCGTCGTGTGGGACGGCGCCACCGTCGAGGCCCCCTGCGAGCGCGCGATCGTGTCGCGGCACCACCGCGTGGCGGTGCCTTAGACAGTCAGGGCGGCGCCGTCGGCGCGATCGTGGTGACGCCGGCGCCCCACCACGCGCGGGGAGAGGTCATCTGCGTCGTGGCGCGCCCCGTGGCGGGGTCGATGGTGACGAAGGCGCCGTCTTGCGAGAAGCCGTAGATGCGATTGCGCCAGTAGCCGATGCCCCAGAGGTCTTGCACGCCCGTGGGGCCCACGACGGTGGTGCGACCCGCACGCAGATCGACGCGCGCGAGGTGGTCTTCGCCGCCGCGCTTCACGATGGCCCACGTGTCGGCCGCGGCGATCGACACGAGGTCGCCGCTCGACGGGAGGCCGCCGTACGAGCCGAGGCGCTGCACGCGCCCGTCGGTGGTGTTTACCACGAAGTACTCGCCGCTCCCGGCGACGGCCACGAGCACCTCGGCCGACGGGTTGAGCACCCCCGAGGGAACAAACGTGAGCCCGTTGTACTGCCCCTCGAGCGGCGACACGAGCGTGCAGCGCGCGCTCGCCGCGTCGATGCGGTAGATCGCGTTGAACGAGATGCCCCAGATCTGCCCCGCCGCGTTCACCGCGATGTCGGTCATCTCGTGGTTCTGCCCGTCGTCGCCGAAGGCGAAGGCCCCTACGCGGGTGAGCGTGAGCGCGCGCGGGTCGATGCGGTACAGCTCGCTCGCGGTGTTGGCGTACACGAGCACGTCGTCGAGCACCGCGGGCGCATCCGGCTGCGGGCGATCGAGCGGCACCACGTCGCGGTCGAACATCGGCCCGCCGTCGGGCGCGGCGTCGACCACCGCGTCGACCGGCGCGGCATCGACGGGCGGCGCGAAGGTCGTCTGCTCCTCGGCGCACGCCGTCGCGAGCAGAGACCACACCACGATGCCGACGCGCGCGCTCGATTTGCCCATTGCGCGGGCGATGGTGGGTGAACTCTCTCCGCATCGCAAGGCGCCTCGCGACGACCGTGCGCCCCCGCGGAAATCGTTACGCTTTCTCGCGAGCGGGCGCGGGCGCACGATCGCCGCGAAGGAGCGTTCACCCTATGACCGAAACACGCACCGTGCTGCGCGACGCCGACGTGGCGTGTGACCTTTTCACGCGCCGCGAGGGCGCGCTCGCCTCCGTGGGCCACGACCTTCACCTTCGCGCGACGCGCGCGACGTTCACCTTCGACCTCGCCGCGGGCACCCTCGACGCGGTGATCGACGCGGCCGCCATCGCCGTCGTGTGCGCGCGCGAGGGCGACCGCGACGCGCCCGGCGCGCTCTCCGAGTCTGACCGCCGCAAGATCGACGCGGCGCTCCGCGACGACGTGCTGTGCGCCAGGCGTCACCCCGAGGTGCGCGTGCGCGCCCGCTTCACGCGCGAGGGCGACCGCGTGACGCTCGACGGAGGCGATGGAGAGCGTCCCCTGCGCGCCGAGGCGCGCCTCGAGGGCGGTCGCTGGCGCCTCGCGCACACCGTCGACCAGCGCGACTTCGGCATCAAGCCCTTCAGCGCCCTCCTGGGCGCCCTCAAGGTGCGCCGCGACGTG
>CANMAT010000466.1 GCA_947494865.1 Deltaproteobacteria bacterium | reverse complement strand
GCGGGCGGGGAGCGCCGTGGGGTCGCCGAGGCGCTTGGCGAGCAGCGCCGCGTGGCGCATCTCGACCCACGCGTCGAGGTTGTTGTTGCACGGCGGGCCGTCGGCGCCGAGGGCGACCACGACGCCCGCGCGGCGCAGCGCGGCGACCTTCGCGACGCCGGAGCCGAGCTTGAGGTTGGCGCTGGGGCAGTGGCACACGCGCGTGCCCTCGCTCGCGAGGCGGCGGCGCTGGGCGGGCGTGAGCAGCACGCCGTGGGCGAGCAGCACGTCGGGGCCCGCGATGCCGAGGTCGGCGAGCACGTCGACGTCGTCGCCGCCCATCTGCGCGCGCACGGCCTCGCGCTCGTCGGGGTGCTCCGCGGCGTGGGTGTGAATCATCGCGCCGAGCTCCCTCGCCCGCCGCGCGACGCCGCGCAGGAGGCGCTTCGTGCACGACAGGATGAAGCGCGGCGAGTACGCGTAGCGCAGCCTGCCCCCGTGCGAGCCGTGCCACCGCTGGCAGAGCGCGTCGCTCTCGCGCAGGCTCTCGTCGGTGCGCTCGCGCAGGCCCGCGGGCACGGCGTCGCCGGCGTCCATCATGGCCTTGCCCGAGACCGCGCGCAGGCCCGCGTCGCGCAGGGCTTCGAACACGGCGTCGTGGTGGTGCACCGTGCCCATGTCGAGCACGGTGGTGGTGCCCCCGCGCACGAGCTCGACGAGCCCGAGGTCGGCGCTGGCGCGGAGCGAGGCCGCGTCGTGGGCGGCCTCGAGGGGCCAGATGCGCTCGCGCAGCCAGCGGAGGAGCGGGAGGTCGTCGGCCATGCCGCGAAAGAGCGCCTGACAGAGGTGCACGTGCGCCTGCACGAGGCCCGGCATCACAACACAGCCGCGCGCGTCGAGCACCTGCACGAGGCCCGAGGCCTCGCGGCGCGCGTCGGGCCCGAGCGCGCGGATGCGCCCGTCGACCACGAGCACGTCACCCTGGAGCACGCGGTTCGACGGGTCGCAGGTGACGAGCGTGCCGCCGCGGACGAGGAGCTTCATACGCGCGCCATTCTCACCACGGAGGCGCACCCATTTTCAATCTCGTTACCGCCCCCCGTGCGCATTCGCCGGGGCGTCGACGGGCGCTGGCAGACCCTCGAAAGCGGTGAGCTCGGCGGGCGTGCGCTTGTGGCGCGCGCCGACGCCGTGGGATGACGGCGGGCACCGCACCATGGACTGGAAGCTCTTCACCACCGCCTTCGTGACCGTGTTCGTCGCCGAGCTCGGCGACAAGACTCAGCTCGCCGCGCTCGGACTCGCGGCGGGCTCGCGGGGGCGGCTCACCGTCTTCGCCGGGGCCGCGCTCGCGCTCGTGTGCACCACGGCCCTGGCGGTGGCGGCCGCCGACGCGATCACCCGCGTGGTCAACCCCCTCGCCCTGCGCCGCGGGGCCGCGGTGCTGTTCATCGTGCTGGGGGTGTGGTCGCTCTGGCAGACGCGGGCCGGAGCCGCGTAGACAGGGCGGCCCGCTCTGTGCGAAGCACTCGCGCTGGAGGCTTTGAGACCACCCATGAGGCTGCTTCACACCATGCTGCGCGTCGGCGACCTCGACCGCTCGATCGCGTTCTACACCGAGGTTCTGGGCATGCGGCTCCTGCGTCGGAGCGAGCACCCGGAGGGGCGCTTCACGCTGGCCTTCGTGGGCTACGGCCCCGAGTCGAGCGAGGCCGTGCTCGAGCTCACCCACAACTGGGACGTCGAGCGCTACGAGCTGGGCGGGGGCTACGGCCACGTCGCCGTCGAGGTCGACGATGCTTACGCGGCGTGTGCAGCCGTGGCCGCCAAAGGGGGACGGGTCACGCGCCCCGCGGGCCCGATGAAGCACGGCACCACGGTGATCGCCTTCATCGAAGACCCCGACGGCTACAAGATCGAATTTATCGAGAAGAAGCGGCCTACGACGCAGGGCGCGTGACGGGGGCGAATCAGCAGGCCGCGCCCATCGGGATGCACGCGTAGACGAGGCCGCCGACGCCGCGGCAGGGCATGCAGGTGCTGGTCGACGAGCATCCGCGTGTGCGGCAGTCGGCGGTGCCCGCGTCGTCGGCGGCGCAGACGCCCATGCTGCGCACGGCGACGCCGCGGCGGGCGGCCTCGCAGGGGTTGCTGTAGTCCATGCCGTCGCAGCCGCACACGGGGTTGAGCTCGCGCGTGCAGATCGTGGGAATGGCCGCGCAGGTGCCGCCAGCGTCGAAGCTTCCGCACGCGGCGGAGATGGGGAAGTTGCAGTAGAGGCCGTCGGCGCACGGGCCCGACCCGCGCGTTCCGCAGGTGGAGCCCGTGGTGGGCACATCGCGCGACACCTGCGTGTCGCCGGGCACATCGGCGGGGGCCACGTCGGCGGGCACATCGACGGGTGCCACGTCGGCGGGCGCGACGTCACGCGCGGCGTCGGGGGCGCTCGTGTCGGGCGCGACGTCGCGTGCGACATCGGGGGCGCTCACGTCGGCGGCGGCGTCGATCGAGGGCGCGTCGACGGCCGAGTCGACGGACACGTCGGCGGGGGTGACGTCGACGGCGGTGTCTTCGGGGGCGTCGACGGGAGCGGGCGTCGGGTCGGTGCCGCACGCGGCGAGCAGCGCGACCGACGAGGCGAGGAGAAGCGCAGCGCGGAACGAAGGAATCATCGCAAGGACCTCCATCAAGATGAGTCGGTGACCATGACTCTATCGCACGAGTGGGAGGCGCCGATCGAGTCTCAGGCGCAGGTCGCGGCGTCGACGCGGTCGAGCCAGGCGCTGAGCGACGGGCGCGCCGCGATCATCGACCCTTGCCGCGCGGTGTATCGATTGCGGAGCCCGTGGAGCTGCGCAAAGAGCGCCACGTCGGCGAAGGAGGGCGCCGCGCCGAGCCAGTAGCCCTCGGCGGGCGCTCGCGCGTCGAGGCGGTCGAGGAGGGCGTCGAAGCGCGCCCAGCACGCGTCGGGCCCTGCGCGCCACACGTCGCGCGCGCGCAGCCCCGCGAGCACGTTTCGACGCAGGAGCGCGGGCACGACGGCGCGCACGGGCGCGGGCATCGCCGCGAAGTAGGCGTCGCGCACCGCGGGCCAGTTGGCGTCGTCGGCCCAGCGCGCGGCGACGAAGAAGCCGTTGAGCGCGGTGTCGGCGAGCTCCTCCCACAGCCACGCCTCGGCGAGGGAGCGCGCGTCGAGGCCGCGCTCGAGCGCGCCGGGGGCGAGCGCCATGACCTCGCGCACGATGGCGCTCGAGTCGGCCACGGGGCGGCCGTCGACGAGCAGCACGGGCACCTGCCCCGTAGCGTTGTAAGCGCGGTAGGCGTCGGGCCGATCGGCGTGGCGCGACGTGTAGCGCAGGCCCGCGAGCTTGAGGGCGCGGTGCGCCTTGAGGCAGAAGGGCGACATGCTCTCGAGGCCGGCGACGTCGGTGGCGCCGAGCTCACAGAGCACGAGCGAGGGCTGCGAGGCGGGTGCGTTCTTCATGCGTAGGCTCCCTTGCGAGGCGGTGTGAGCGCTGTCTACCAGGGCGTCACTGTCAGCCTTGTGTCAGGTTTCTGGTACTCTCGCGCGATGCGCCGCGCCGAGCGACTGATGGCCATCGCCGAGCACCTCCGCGCCCGCCGCACGGGCGTCACCGCCGAGGCCCTCGCCGACCGCTTCGGCGTCACGCTCCGCACGATGTACCGCGACCTCGCGACGCTGCGGGCGGCGTCGCTCCCCATCGGCGCCGAGCGCGGCCGCGGCGGCGGGTACGCCCTCGACCGGAGCTACACGGTGCCGTCGGTGAACTTCACGGCGCGCGAGGCGGCGGTGCTGGTGAGCGCCGCGGCGTGGCTCGCGCAGATGCGCGTGGTGCCCTTCGCGGCCACCCTCGACGCGGCGGCCGAGAAGGTGCGCGCCGCCCTCGGCGCGTCGGCGCAGCGCGAGATGCTCGGGCACCTGCGCGAGCTCGAGTTTGTGGGCGTCCCCGCGGTGGCGGTGCCCCCCGCGGTGCGCAAGGCCGTCGAAGACGCGTGGTTCGAACAGCGCGTGCTCGCGATGACGTACCGCGCCGCCGACGGCGTGGTGTCGCAGCGCCGCGTGCGCATTCGCAAGGTGGTGATGGATCGCGCCGAGACGCGCCTCGTGTGCGACGACCTCGACAAGGGGGCCACGCGGCTCTTTCTCTTGCACCGCATCGAGCGCGCGACGGCCGAGCGCGCGGTCGCGTGACGCGCTAACGGCGGCGACGGCGCAGCGCGACGAGGGCGAGCGCCCACAGCCCTGCGAGGCCGGCGCGGGGAGCGGACGTGTGGCAGCCGCAGTCGCTCCCGCCCGCGGGCGCGGGCGCGCCGGCATCGAGCGCGGCGTCGCGGGAGGCGTCGGCGGTCGCGTCGGCGGGCGCGCTCGCGTCGGGCGTCTCGGGGTCGGGCACGAAGGGCACCACGCCGGGCGCCGGCGTCTGCGCGGGCGGGAGCGCCGCGAGGCCCACGTCGAAGCGCGCGGGGTCGCTCATCGCGGCCACGGTGAGTTCGAAGAGCGTGGCCTCCCACAGGTGCGGAATGGACACGCGGTTCTC
>CANMAT010000465.1 GCA_947494865.1 Deltaproteobacteria bacterium | reverse complement strand
GCGGCCGGGCGCGCGGGCTTCGCCGTGCCCGACGGCGCGCGCGAGCGGGCGACGTCGTACCTCTCGATGGCCGTCAACTACGGCGCGTTCAACGACGGCTCCTCGGGGTGGAACGACGAGCTCGCCTTCGCCCTGCGGGTGTTGAAAGACGCCCGTCGCCCCAACGGCCAGCGTGTCACGGGCCTCTACGACGCGCGCGACTCGCTCACGCCCTTCGGCCTCGCGCAGCTCGCCATGGCGATGGACGCCGGCGACACGCGCCGCGACACGCTCCTCGCCGCGGCCCTGCGGCGCACGGGCGTGCTCAACACCACCACCTTCCGCGACGCCACGGGCCTGCGCTGGTACGCGAGCAGCGCGCGCACCGCGGGCGCCCTCCTCGAGGCCGTCTCCGCCGCGTCGTCCGACGTGCGCGGGGCGCGCGAGCTGGCGGCGTCTCTGCTGCGCCTGCGCTCGGGCCACGACGGCGCGTCTTGGGGCTCGTCGCACGAGTCGGCCTACGCGCTCGCGGGGCTCGCGGCGTACGCGCGTCGCTTCCAGGAGGGCCGCAGCCTCGACGCGACGGTGCTCGTCGACGGGCGCGCCGTGCAGCCCTCCGTGCGCACCGCGCAGGGCGCCCGCTACGTGCTCCCCGTACGCGCGCTCGGCGAGGCCGCGCACCGCGTCGAGGTGGTGGCCGAGAGCCCCACGTTCTACGCGATCGACGGCCGCTGGGCGACGCCGCTCGGGGCCGCCGACGGAATCGCGCGCGGGCGCGACGTGGCGCTGCACCGCGTGTTCGAAACCGAGGCCGGCGCCCCCATCGCAGACCATGGGCACGTGCGCCTCGGCGACCTCGTGCGCGTGCGGCTCTTCGTGTACTCTGAGGGCAACACCGCGCCCTTCGTCGTGCTGCGCGACCCCGTCGGGGGCGGCTTCGAAGCCGTCGATCAGGGCTTCGCCACCACGCCGCAGTCGTCGCTCAACGCGCTCCTCGGCGGCGGCCCCGACGACGGCGCCATCGACCCGCGCGGGTTCTACGCCATGCGCTCCCTCGACCAGATTTCGCACCGCGCCTTCCAGCGCGGGTTCACGAGCTTTCACTTCAACACCGGCGCGTCGGGCCTGCGCGAGTACACCTACGCAGTGCGCGCCACCGCGGTGGGCTCCTTCACCGTAGCCCCCGCGCAGCTCGAGGCCGTCTACCACCCCGCACAGCTCGCGCGCAGCACCGCGGCGACGCTCACCGTCGACCCGTGAACCGCAGCCCCCGCGGGGGGCGCGCTCGACGCGCGGCCCTCGCGCTCGGCGCCGCCCTCGCGCTCGTAGTCATAGTCTGTCACTCTCTGGTCACCTCGGGGGTGCTGATCGACCGCGCGCGCTTCGCCCACCCCGACGACTCGCTGGTGGTCGTCGACCGAACGGGCCGCCCGATGCGCCTCGCCCGCGCCGACGGCGCCGACCGTCGCTGGGCGCGCCTGAGCGACGTGTCTCCCACCTTCGTCGCCGCGGTGATCGCGACGGAAGACGGCGACTTTCTCGCGCACCGCGGCGTCGACTGGCGGGCGACCGCGCGCTCGGCGGCGCGCAACCTGGTGCCCGGCGCGCGGCTCTCGGGCGCGTCGACGATCACGCAGCAGCTCGTGAAGCGCGTGTACGGCCGCCACGGCGTCTTCGCGAAGCCCCTCGAGATGTTGCGCGCCCTCGCGCTCGAGCGGGTGCTCTCGAAAGACGAGATCCTCGAGCAGTACATCAACCGCCTACCCTTCGGCGACGGCATCGAAGGGGTCGAGCGGGCGAGCGCGTCGTACTTCGGGCACGGCGCCGCGACGATGACCGTGGCCGAGGCCGCGCTGCTCGCGGGCGTGCCCCAGGCGCCCAGCGCGACGGAGCCGCGGAGGCACCTGCCGCGCGCGCTCTCGCGACGCGGGTACGTGCTCGATCGAATGCTCGTCCGCGGCAAGATCGACCGCGTCGCGTGGGAGGCCGCGCGCGTCGAGGTCCCGTCGATCGCTGCCGAGGCTCCGCGTCCGTGGGAGGCTGCGCGGGCCGTCGACCATGTGCTCGGACTCTGGCGCCGCGGGGAGATCCCGCGCGAAGGCGCCGTCGTGCGCACCTCCATCGACCTCGCGATGCAGGCGCGGGCCGAGTCGGTGCTCCGCGCGGCGGTGGCGCGCTTCGCGCCGCGGGGCGCGCGCAACGGCGCGGCGGTGGTGGTCGCCAACGCGACGGGCGAGGTGCTCGCGTACGTGGGCGCGGCGCGCGACGCAGCGGGCGACGCGGGCGGCGCGCTCGACCTCGCGCGGGCGCGGCGGCAGCCCGGGTCGACGCTCAAGCCCTTCGTGTACGAGCTCCTCTTCGAGCGCGGGGGAACGCCCGCGACCGTGCTCGACGACGTCGCCGTCCCCCTGCGGGGCGCGCGCGGCGCGACCTTCGAAGCGCGCGACTACGACGGCCGCGAGCGCGGCCCCGTGCGGGCGCGCGTGGCGCTCGCGTCGTCGCTCAACCTGGCGGCCCTCGACGCGGCGGGGCGCGTGGGCTCCGAGCGCGTCGTGGCGCGGCTGCGCGCTCTGGGAATGCGCGCCCCCGAAGATGCGGCGCACTACGGCGCCGCGGTGGTGCTCGGCGGCGCCGACGTCACGGCCCTCGAGCTCGCCCGCGCCTACGCGACGCTCGCGCGCGGCGGAACCTCGACGCCGCTCGCGTTCGTTCCCGCGAGCGCGGCGCGCGGCGTCACGGTGATGAGCCCCGACGCGGCCGCGCTCACCTGGGATGTGCTCTCCGACCCCGTCGCCCGCGCCGACGCGTTCGGGGCCGACCTGCGCGAGCTCGTGGGGCCCGCGCCCTTCGCGCTCAAGACGGGCACCTCTTCGAACTGGCGCGACGCCTGGGCGGCCGTCGCCACGCGGCGCTTCACCGTGGTCGTGTGGCTCGGCGACCCCTCGGGCGCTGGCATGAACAGCGTCTCGGGCTTCGAGGCCGCCGCCCCCGCGGCCGCGCGCGTCCTCGCCGAGGTCGAGCGCGCGGGGGAGCGCTTCGAGGCGCCCGCGCTGCCGCGCACGGAGCTCGTCGAGGGAGCCGTGTGCGCCCACTCGGGCCTGCGCCCGGGGCCCCGGTGCACGCGCGTGGTGCGCGAGCGCTTCGCCCGCGACGCGACCCCGCAGGACACCTGCGCGGCCCACGACGCCCAGGGGCGCGCCATCGTCTCGTCGCGCTTCGCAGCGTGGGTGGCGCGGCAGCACCCCGCGGGCGTCGCGGTCGGCGACGAGCCCGCGGGCACAGCGAGCGTCACCGAGGTGCCCGTCGTCGCCGAGCCCCGCGAAGGCGCGCGGTGGCTCCTCGACCCGACGCGCGCGCCCCCGTCGGTGCAGCTCCGCGCGACCCTCCGCGGCGTCGCCGCGCGCGACGTGACCTGGGAGGTCGACGGGGCCTCCCTCGACGGAGACCGATGGACCGCCGCCGCAGGCGAGCACCGCTTCGTCGCGATTCGCGGCGCAGCGCGCAGCGCGACGCGCGCGCTCACCGTCGCCGTCGGAGCCTCGCCTGACCCACCCTGAGCGTGCGAGCGCTGCAAAAAATCATCTCGGCGCAGGTGACAGCGCGCACCGCCCTCACGATGTTCTCGGTCGCAGGGCGTACGCGCACGGGTTGGTGGCGATCGCCCCAACGACCTCGTTGCTATCACGAGCGAACAGGAGATTTCGATGAGCGATCCCGAACATGTGTCGGTGGCGGGGCTCCGTGTGCTCGCACACGCCCTCGCAGACTCCCTGGCCGCGCTCGCCGAGCGTCCCGGGTCTCCCTCCGAGTGGCGGCTCCGCGTCGCTGCGGCTCAGGCGCGCGCGATCGAAGACCTCTTGAGCGGCATCACGGAGCCCGAGGCCCCGTCGGCGCCTTCAGCGCCATCGAATCACAGCCACGGGTACGAACTCGCGCAATCGACGTAAAAACCCAAACACAGCTCAAGGTATTTTGGCCTCCACCGTTGCTGAGTGGGTGGAGGCAGCGTCAATGTACCAAGATGCCCAACAACTTCGATCGTCGCCGAGCGTCGACCCGCGCGAGCTGCGCGAGTGCGACCGCGTCGATGTCGAGGCCGACATCACGTTCTTCAGCGAAGACAATTTCTATCAAGGCTTCTCGGAGAACATCTCCGAAGGCGGCCTCTTCGTCGTCACGTACCTGCCGCGCAAGTGCGGCGACGTCATCACCGTGCGCTTTACGCTCCCGGGCATCGAGCACACGCTCGAGGCGCGCGCCGAGGTCCGCTGGGTCCGCGCGGGCATCCCCGACCGTCACCTGCCCCCCGGCCTCGGCGTCCGCTTCCTCGAACTCTCGCAGGCCGACCGGGCCATCGTCGAGCGCTTCGTCCGCAAGCGCGAGCCCCTCTTCTTCGACGAGTGACCGTCACCGCGCCGCGATGAGCACGATCTCCATCGCGGCGAGCAGGGCCACCGAGCGGTCGGGGTCGCGCAAGAGCGGCGCGAGCGGACCGCAGTCGCCGCTCTGCGGCCCGATCGCCTGGGGCCACGCGATCACCGCGAGCCGCCGCACGTTCGCGTCG
>CANMAT010000464.1 GCA_947494865.1 Deltaproteobacteria bacterium | reverse complement strand
GGCGCCTCCTGGCCGAGATGCGCGTGCTCCGCAACGCCTTCCTCAACGCGCGGGCGCAGCGCGACGACACGCGCATCCCCGCGCTGGCGCCGGGACCGGCCACGCGGGCGATCTTCGGACGCGCCGCGACCCCAGAGCCCACGCCTGCTCCCGTTCAGTAGAGCCACGGCGACGTTCCGAGCGGCGAGTGCGTCGTTCCGAGCGGCGGCGGCGGGTTCTCGTCGGGCAACGCTCACTCCCCATCGGACATGAACGGGTCGCCGTCGGGCAATGGTGAGCTCCCATCGGGCTGCGATGACGTTTCGTCGGCCCGATGGGAGATTCGGTCGGGGTACAGCGACATTCCGTTGGGCGGTGGCGTCGTTCAGAGCGGCCGTTGCGCCGTTCAGACCGTTGCTGCCGTCGTCGGGGCCGCGCTCAGCCGCCGAACACGTCGTCGGCGCGCTGCGCAATCGCGGCCCGCGCCACCCACGCGTCGAGCGTCGCGGCGTCGTCGCACGCCTCGATGCGGGCCGCCTGCTCGGCCGAGAGCGCCACGCCTCGGGCCCCGAGCAACACCGCCAGCGCCTCGCGACGACCGCGCAGCTCTCCGCGCTGCGTGCCCCGCAGTTCGCCCCGCAGTTCGCCCCGCAGTTCGCCCCGTTGCTCGACGCGCGCGATCACGGGGTTGGCGCGCGCGACGAGCGCCTCGGCCACGACGTTCTCGTTGAGCGCCTCGGCGACGAGCGCGCGCACGGGCACCGGCACCGCGAAGCAGCGGTCGACGATGGTTGCGTCGTCGGCGAGCTCCGTCCATCGGTCTTCTTCGCGCGACCACTCGGAGACGCTGCGGTCGTGAACGTCGATCATGAAGGCCCGGCGCACGCCGCGGGCGATGAGCTTGCGCGTCTTGTCGGTGACGTGCGCGAGCGACTCGGTGTCGATCACCTCGAAGATGATATCTTCGATGTGACGGCCGCCCGTCTCGGGGTCGCGCGCCCTCGGCAGAATGGACACGTCGGGCGCGAAGTTGGAGCCCGTCGAAGGGCGCGTGAGCATGTCGACGGTGCCCTTGTACTCCGGCGCCAGAAAGGCCCCCAGCACCGCGGGGAGCACGAAGTGCTCGGTGCCGTGATCCTCCTCGGCGGGCGACAGTTGAAACACCTGCCCGTCGACGATCTCGTAGCCGCAGTTCTCGGCGAGCACGTTCTCGTCGATGGGCGGCTGCCGCGGCGCAGGCCCACGCTCCTTCGCCGACGACGACCGTGGATCCACGCGCGCAGCATGCCACAGCCGCCGCGCGTTCTCGACTACGCGAACTTGTGCACGAGGCGCAGCGCGAAGGTGACGAGGCCCGCGGCGAGGGTGACGCCCAGCGCCCACGTGGCGCCCGGGTGCGCGAGCACGCGCGTCACCGCGAAGGCCCGCCGCGTGGCCCACGGCGCGGCCACGGCGACGGCGAGCGTGAGGCCGAAGAGCAGCGGCCCCATGAGGTTGGCCGCGAAGGCGGTGAGCACATGGCCGTGGGCCATGTTGGCGAAGCTGGTGGTGAGCCCGCAGCCGGGGCAGGGGATGCGCGTGAGGGCTTCGAACGTACACGGCGGGAGGCCGAGCTGCTGGTGCGAGCCGAAGCCGCGCGGGTCGGGCCGCAGCCACGCCGCGATGCCGAGCACCGCCCACGACCCGAGGCCCGCCACGACCCAGAACGCACGCGTGAGCCACGAGCCCGCGGGCTCGTCGTAGGGGGGCGCCGGGCCGACCGAATCTGACGCCATGGTGCGCCGGTTGTATCACCGCGCACACGCGCTGACAGGTATTCTCCAGCCCGTGCGCGCGCGCTCTCTACGGTCTTGGTGGGTGGTTGGTGCTCTGGTGGGTTCGCACGGGTTCGCGCAAGACGCGGGCGTCGACGCCCCGACGGTGAACCCCATGGGCGTGGTGATGGCCGCGCGCGGGGGAGGCGCTCCGGTGCTGAGCCACACGCGCAGGCACCGGCGCGCGCAGCCCTACGAAGAGACGCTGCGCATGCCGCTGGAGCGCGGCCGGTGCTACGAGGTGGTGGGCTACGCCACGGGGGCCGCGCCGGTGTTCGCGCAGGTGATCGCGGGCCGGGCGCGCGTGGGCGACTCGCTCGCGATGACCAACTCCGTCGAGCGCGTGGCGCGGCAGCGCTTCTGCGCGACGGAGCTCGGGAGCCTCTACGCCCTCGAGGTGCGCGCCGAGGGCGAGGCCTGGTGGTACCTCGCGGTGATGCCGCTCGCGAGCCTCGTCGAGGTCGACGCGGGTGCGCCGCGCGCTGTGGTGATGGCGTCGTCGGACGCGGGCGCGATGGTGGCGCCGACGCAGCGCTTCGCCATCGGCGGCGGCGACGACTACGTGGCGCGGCAGATTCAGGGCTTCGCGCGGCCGCGGGCGGGCCTCGTGGGGGTCACGGCCACCGAGCGTCGCACGCTCCCTACCAACGGCGTGTACGAGTCGACGGTGGTGATCCCGTCGGGGCGCTGCGTGCATGTGGTGGCGGCGGGGGTTCCGAGCGTGGCCGACCTCGTGGTGGAGCTCGAAGACCCCGCGGGGCACCGCGTCGCGCAAGATGCCACGCGGCGCAACCTCGAGAGCGTGCGCCACTGCGCCTCGTACGCGGGCACCTTTCGACTGCGGGTGCGCGTGTTCTCGGGCGCGGGGCTCGTGGGCGTGCAGGCGCTCATGGAGCCGTAGCGCGCGGCGGCGCCCTCGCGCGCTACGCCGCGTAGAGCTCGCGCACGATCGACCGGAGCAGGGCCTCGGAGAGCCGCACGCCGCCGCGCTGGCGCCACCCGACGTGGCCGTCGGGGCGCAGAAAGAGCGCGCCGCCCTCGTCGAGCTCGCAGAACGCGTGCGCCGCCGCCCGATGGCTCAACGGGATCGCGTCGTCGTCGAGGCCGAAGAGGCGCACGCCGAGCTCGCGGGCTGTCGCCTCGAGGGCGTCTCGCTCCTCGGCGCTGAGAGACGCCGCGGCGCCGTAGATGAGCGTCGAGGAGCCGTAGTCGACGAGGGTGTGGCTCGAGCGCGCGCCGCGCCTCCCGTCGAGCCAGAAGTGCGGGAAGCGCGCCCCGGGCCGCGTCGAGGGCGTGTACTCGCTCACGCTCGCTCCGAGCGCGGGGGAAGAGCTCCCGTCGGGGAGCACGGCGCCGCGGGCGTAGGTGTACCCGAGGTCGAGGCCGATGCGATCGAAGTGCGGGCGCTGGTGGGCGATGGCGGCGGTGACGCGCTCGCGCACGGCGGGGTCTTGATTGAAGCGCGCGAGCACGCTGGCGCCGACGCGCTCGACCTGCTTGCGGCTCCAGGCGAGCACCGGCGACGGGAGGGCCGCGAGGGGGCGCGAGTGCATCTGCTCTTGGAGCCACTCGATGTCGTCGACCTTGAGCCCGAAGGCCTCCACGATCTCGGACATGTTCTCGAAGTTGCGCCGGCTCTCGTCGCAGTTGGTCTGAATCACCGGGCGGCGCTCGGTCTCGTAGGTGTCGAGGAGCGCGTCGGGGCTCTCGCCGCGGATCACGCGGGCGAGCTTCCAGCAGAGGTTGTGGGCGTCGCCGATGCCCGAGTTCATGCCGAGGCCGCCCGTCGGCGGAAACCGATGCGCCGCGTCGCCCGCAAGGAAGCACCGCCCCACGCGAAAGCGGTCGGCCACCTGCGCGGTCATGCGCCACGAGCTCATCGAGGTGACGGTGATGGGCACGTCGTCGCGCCCGATGGCCATCTTGATGCGCTCGGTGATCACCTCGGGGGTGATGTCTTCGACCTTCTCGTAGGGCGTGGCGACGGGCGTGTGAAACACCCACCGGCGCTCGATGTGGTGCGCGATGAACACGCTGCCCGGGCACTTCGGCGAGAAGATGAAGTAGAGCTTGCCCCGCGTGCCCACCACGCCGCTCAGGTCGGCTTGAATGTACGCGTTGACGAAGTCGCGGAGCTTCTCGGGCCCCACCATCTTTACGCCCAGGGCCGCGCGCGTGCGGCTCCCGGCGCCGTCGGCGCAGAGCACGTAGCGGCTCTCGACGCGCGCCTCGTCGCCGGTGCGGCGGTCGGTCACGCGGCTCACCACGCCGTCGGGGGTGTGCGCGAACGACTCCCACTGGTGGCTGTAGCGCAGCTCGGTGTGCGCGGTCTCGCGGACCCGCGCGAGGAGGAGCTTCTCGAGCTCCACCTGCGAGAGGTTGAGGTACGGCTCCGGGGCCGCGAGGTGCGCGCGGTACTTCTCCGCGCCGCCTCCCGTGGCGAGGTCGATGCGCCCGAACTCCTCTTGGAGCGTGCCGCAGAAGAGCACGCGCGCGGCGTCGTCGTGCGGCGACGCCTCGGCGCGCAGTGCCTCGTAGCTGAAGCCCAGCCCGTGAAGAATCTCGAGCGTGCGCGCGCTCACCTCGTGGGCCTTGGGGTGCGCCTGGAGGCCTTCGCGGCGCTCGACGATGAGCGAGCGCACGCCGTGGCGCGCGAGGCAGAGGGCGGCGACCATGCCCGTGGGGCCGGCGCCGACGATGAGCACGTCGGTGGTGAGGGTCTGCGCGGTCATGGGAGCCTCTCGTGGTGGAGC
>CANMAT010000463.1 GCA_947494865.1 Deltaproteobacteria bacterium | reverse complement strand
GGCGCGCTCGGCGGCGTGGCCGCGGTGCCGACCATCTTCAGCGTCGCCGCGGTGTGCTCGGCGCTCGCTGCCCTGCTCATGGCAACGGCGCGCACCGAGGCCTCGGGCGCCGCTGCGACGGCGCGGGCCACGACGGTCCACCCCTGATCTCTGCGCGTGACGGCCGACCGGCCGTCGAGCGGGTTATCAACCGACGGCGCGACAGTCCTCGCCGCACCCGGCGGGGTCGCAGGTCATTTTCTGCGCGCAGCGATCGGGGCGCCCTCCATCGGGCAGCCTGCGGGGGATACAAAACAGCATCGAATCGCAGGCCACACAGCCCGCGCCGCACTCGTCCCGGGTGCACACGCGGCGGTCGGGGCACTGCACGGCGGAGCCCGCGTCGGCGGCGCGCCCGCAGGCGAAGCCGGGCTGCTGGCCGTCGGGGTCGGCGGGGTCGGCGTCGGGCAGCACGCACACGTCGGCGGGCGAGTCGGTGATCGCGTCGGCGCGGTCGGCGGCGACGTCGGCGGGCGTGGCGTCGGCGACGTCGGCGGGCGTGGCGTCGGCGGGGGCCGTCGCGGAGGTGCCGCAGCCCGCGAAGGTCACGGCGACGAACTGCAACACGGACGGGACGACAAGACGGGTACGCATCGGTCGCGATCTTAGACGAAACGATGCGCCGGGTGCACGGCCAGCGGCGCGAGACCACCATCACGTCTCGCTCCGGCCAACAATCGTCGCCCGCCGCCGTCTTTCCCGGTGCGCGCGAACGGTCGGAAGTGACGGGTTACGTCACGGAAATCTCGGTTGCGATTCGCGAAGAATGGCAGTGAAACACGCGGTCTGATAGAACCCGCCGACCCCGTTTTTGATGGGGAATTTGGTTGATCCGAGAGGCGACTGAACGGCCATGAGCGACACCACCGCGACGCCCCCTGCGGGGCCTGATGCGATCCCTCCTTCGAGCGGCTCCCTCGTCCCCACGCTGATCGAAGAGGAGATGCAGAAGAGCTACCTCGATTACGCCATGAGCGTGATCGTGGGGCGCGCGATCCCCGACGCGCGCGACGGGTTGAAGCCCGTGCACCGCCGCATTCTCTACTCCATGTACGGCCTCAAGCTGGTGTGGAACCAGTCGTACAAGAAGTCGGCCCGCGTGGTGGGCGAGTGCCTCGGCAAGTACCACCCGCACGGCGACACCTCGGTGTACGACGCGCTCGTTCGCATGGCGCAAGACTTCGCGATGCGCATGGTGCTCGTCGACGGGCAGGGCAACTTCGGCTCCGTCGACGGCGACCCCGCGGCGGCCATGCGGTACACCGAGGTTCGCCTCGCGCGCCTCGCCGAAGAGCTCCTGGCCGACATCGAGAAGGAGACCGTCGATTTCGTCGACAACTTCGACGCGAGCGAGAGCGAGCCCTCGGTGCTCCCGGCGCGCTTCCCGAACCTGATGGTCAACGGCTCCGGCGGCATCGCCGTGGGCATGGCGACCAACATCCCGCCGCACAACCTCGGCGAGATCATCGACGCCACGATGCACCTCATCGACAACCCCGCGGCGAACGCGCGCGACCTCATGCGCTTCGTGCAGGGGCCCGACTTCCCCACCGGGGGGTTGATCCTCGGGCGGGCGGGCATCGAGCAGGCGTACACCACGGGCCGCGGCTCGGTGGTGATGCGCGCCCGGGCGACCATCGAGCCCATCGGCAAGGGCGACCGCGAGATGATCGTGGTGACCGAGATCCCGTATCAGGTCAACAAGGCCCAGATGCTCAAGAAGATGGCCGAGCTCGTGCGCGAGAAGCGGCTCGAGGGCATCTCCGACCTGCGCGACGAGAGCTCGCGCGAGGGCATGCGCGTGGTGATCGAGCTCAAGCGCGACGCCAACCCGCAGGTGGTGCTCAACAACCTCTACAAGAACACGCAGCTGCAAGAGACCTTCGGGGTCAACACCCTCGCCATCGTGGGCGCGCAGCCGCGCATGCTCACCCTCGACGCCGCGCTGCGGGTGTTCATCGAGCACCGCCGCGACGTGGTCACGCGCCGCACGCGCTTCGAGCTCCGTCAGGCCGAGGGGCAGCGCGAGATCGTGCTCGGCCTCGGCATGGCCACCACGGAGATCGACCGGGTCATCCAGACGATCCGCGAGAGCCCCGATGTGGACACGGCCCGCACGCGCCTCATGGCGCTGCCGCTCAAGGGCCTCGAAGACTTCGTGCGAAGGGCGGGTCGGCCCGAAGAGGAGATCGTCGAGGCCTCGAAGGTGCCCGACTATCGGCTCAGCGAGCGCCAGGCGAAGGCCATTCTCGACATGCGCCTCGCGCGGCTCACGGGCCTCGAGCGCGAGCGCCTCGCGGCCGAGTACGGCGAACTCAGCGACACGATCGCGCGCCTGCGGTCCATCCTCGGGAGCGAGGCCGTGCTGCTCACCGTGATCAAGGGAGAGCTCCAGGAGGTGCGCGGTCGCTACGCCGACGCGCGCCGCACCGAGATCGTCGCGTCGGAGGGCGAGATCTCCATCGAGGACCTCATCGCCGAGCACGACGTGGTGGTCACCTGCTCGCACCAGGGCTTCATCAAGCGCACGGCCCTCGCCGACTACCGGGCGCAGAAGCGCGGCGGCCGCGGCAAGATCGGCATGGAGGCCCGCGACGAGGACTTCATCAACCGCTTCTTCACGGCCAGCACGCACGACCACGTGCTGTTTCTCACCGACCAGGGCAAGGCCTTCCTCAAGAAGGTGTACGAGATCCCCGAGGGGTCGCGCACCTCCAAGGGCCGGAGCATCGTGAACCTTGTGGGCCTCGCCGCGGGCGACAAGATCGCCGCGGTGGTGCCCGTCGAAGAGTTTCGCGACGGGATGGACCTCGTGACGGCCACCGCGCGCGGCGTGGTGAAGCGCACCGAGCTCAAGGCCTACGCCAACATCCGCGCGACGGGCATCATCGCCGTGTCCATCGAAGAGGGCGACGCGCTCCTGCGCGCCATCGTGACCGAGACGCCCGAGCAGGAGGTGATGCTCGGCACCGCCAAGGGCATGAGCATTCGCTTCAAGGTGTCGGACATTCGCCAGGTGGGCCGCAACTCGCAGGGAGTGCGGGGCATCGAGCTGCGCGAGGGCGACAGCGTGGTCTCGATGGACGTGATCCGCGACGCCGACAAGCAGGAGGTGCTCGCGGTGTGCGCCAACGGCTACGGCAAGCGCACGCCCGTGAGCGAGTACCGGCTCCAGAACCGCGGCGGCATCGGCATCATCGCCATCGAGACGAGCGAGCGAAACGGCGACGTCGTCGACGTCGACCTGGTGCTCGAGAGCGACCAGATCATGGTGATCACCGACCGGGGCCAGATCATTCGCACCACGGTGAGCGAGGTTCGGCAGACGAGCCGTAACACCCAGGGCGTGCGCATCATTCGCCTCGAAGACGGCGAGCACGTGGTGGGCGTCGAACCGCTCGCCGAGGCCGAGGCCGACGCCGCGATCGAGGGCGCCGTCGAGGGCACTCCCTCGCTCCCGCCGCCCGAAGACGGAAGCGTCGAGGCCGCGCCCGAGACGAATTCTAATTTCGACGAAAACGTCTAGTATGTAGGCGTCTCGTGCGGGTGCTCGCAGCGCCCGAGCGCGCGTCCGTACTTGGCGAGCGCGCGGCATCTCACGCAGTATCGTCCCCACCCCAATGCACCTCGCCCGAGCCTTCGCCCCCACGTGGGTGATCGCCCTCGTCTCCTCGAACGCGCTCGCGCAGACCGCGCCGACACCGCCCGCGCCGTGGGCCTCGGCGGCCCCCGCAGCGCCCGCTCCCGACCTCGCGACGCTCGCGCCTCCGCGACGCGCCGAGGGGTGGCCTACGATCTCGCCCGGTCGCCTCGCCGTGGCCCCCGTCGCGCCGCTCGCGGCCCCGCAGCCCCCCATCGAGGCTGCGGCCGATCACCATTTTCAGCTCCCCACGGCGCGCCCCATGCGCATGGGCGACCTCATGGGGCACTACATCAGCCACCTGGGCTGGGTGGGGCTGCGCTACGGGCTCACGCGCTCCGTCGATGTGGGGGTGGGCGTCCCGTATTACTTCGCGGGCCTCTCGGCCGACGTGCGGGTTTCGTTCTACCAGCGGCCGGGGGTGGCGGTGTCGTGGTGGGGCTACGTCACGGTGCCCTTCAAGCCCGACGGCGAGCGCCCCTCGTCGAACCTCGGCTTCACCTGGGCCTACGCGGGCATGGGCTGGCTCACGGGGCCCCTCGTGTCCCTGTGGAGCGGTCGCATGGGGGTGCACATGGGCCTCCACGCCGCGCAGCGCACGGGCCTCGGGGGTCTGTGGGTCTTCGGCCACGCGACCGTCGACGTGCGCATCGTCGAGGGCATCAAGGTCATCGGCCAGGCGCTCGCGTTCTACGAGCTCTCGGAGGAGTCGGGCGACCGGGCGCGGGCGCTCCTCGGCAACGGGGCGCAGCGCTTCTTGCCCTTCGCGCTCGCCGGGATGCGCTTTCACACCCGCCGCTTCGCGGCAGACATCGGCGCGCTCGTGCCCCTGTCGCCGCAGTCGCCGCTGTACTCCGAGAGCCTCGCGGT
>CANMAT010000462.1 GCA_947494865.1 Deltaproteobacteria bacterium | reverse complement strand
CACGCTGCACCGCGCGCATGCCGACCGCGCCGCGACGCAGGCCGAGGGCGTCGCCGCGATCCGCTACGCCGCCGAGGGATACCGCTACATGGGCCTCACCGTGCTCGACCGCGATGGCCCCGACGCGAAGGGCGTCGCGCGCGTTCTGTTTCACGCCAAGATGTTTCAGAAGGGCCGCGACGTGAGCTTCGTCGAGTGCTCCGACTTCGCCCACGACGGCGACGGGTGGCGCTACCTCGCGGGCAGCCCGGTGCTCCTGCGCGACTTGCGCGCGCCCCTCGCGGGCCTCACGATCGCGCGCTTTCGCGACCGCCCACCGCCCACCTGAAGCGCACGCACCGCCATGGACCCGCTCGTCGTCAACGCCGCCGTCACCCTGCCCCCGTCCGACTTCACCTGGAGCGCCGCGCGCGCCAGCGGCCCCGGCGGGCAGAACGCGAACAAGGTGGCCTCGAAGGTCGAGCTGCGCTTCGACCTCGCGGGCACGCTCGCGCTCAACGACGAGGTGAAGGCCCGCGTGCGCGCGCTGGCAGGCAGCCGCCTCGACGCCGACGGACAGGTGCGCGTCGTGAGCCAGGCCACGCGCGATCAGTCGCGCAACCTCGACGACGCGCGCGACAAGCTGCGGGTCCTGGTGCTCGAGGCGCTCACGCCGCCGAAGCCGCGCAGGGCTACGAAGCCCACGCGGGCCTCCAAGGCGCGGAGGCTCACCGAGAAGCACCACGTGGCCGAGCGCAAGAAGGGTCGCACGAAGGGCTCCGCCGACGAGTAGCGCGTCAGCGGCGCACGGCGGGGCTCGTGGCCCACGCCATCGCAGCGGCGCACGCCACGCAGACCGCCGCGAGGGCCTCGCGCAGCGGCGCGCGCAGCGCGGCTCCGACGCGGAGCTCCCACGCAGCGACGACCTCGGGCCCGGCGCCGTGGAGCGCGCCCACGGCGAGGGTGAGCGCCGCGGCGCTCACGGCGACGGCGCGGCGCGCGCCGAGCGAGATGCGCGGCGCGATGCGCACGGTGAACCACGCGAGGCCCACGAGCGCGAGGCCCGCGACGCGCCCCGAGGGCTCTTGCGTCACGAGGCCGTAGTGCTCAGCGAGGGAGAGTAGGGCGAGGGCCGCGGCGTCGAGCGCGAGCGCGTTGGCCAGCGGAGAGGCGCGGAGTCGGAGCAGGAACCCCGAATTCACCGAGGGGCGGCGGGGTCGGTCTCGGCGGGGGTCGCGGGGCGCTTGATGGCGCCGGGCTTGGGGGCGATGAGCATGGTCATCGTCTTGCCCTCGAGGGCGGGCTTCTGCTCGATCACGATGGTGCCCTCGAGCTCCGTGATGATCTCGCGAAGAACCTCTTCGCCCTTCTCGGGGTGCGTAATCTCACGGCCGCGGAAGCGCACCGTGATCTTCGCCTTGTTGCCCTCTTCGAGGAAGCGACGGATATGCCGGATCTTCGTCTCGACGTCGTGATCGTCGGTCTTGGGGCGAACCTTGACCTCCTTGATCTCGACGATCGTCTGCTTCTTCTTCTGCTCGTTGAGCATCTTCTTCTGCTCGTATTTGAACTTGCCGAAGTCCATCACCTTGCAGACCGGGGGATCGGCCTTGGGGTTGACTTCGACGAGATCGAGCGACTGGTCCATCGCGAGGCGAATGGCCTCCTGCGACGACATGATGCCCAGCTGCGTACCGTCGGCGGCGATGACGCGCACCTCCGGCACACGGATGCGGTAGTTGAAGCGAATCTGCGGCTGGCGCTGCGCGCCCTTGTCCATCGGTCCCTTGGGGGGAATAGCGGTGCTCCTTGGTGTTGGGGGACCGACCAGGTCCCCATCAGTGTGTGGGATCGACTCACCGCGCGTCGCACGTCAGGTCAACGCACAGTGCACGACGCCTACGATGATCGCCCCAGTGCCGGGTATTTGGCAAAGATTCTGTGCGCGCCCCACAGCGCACACAACAAGACAAAAGACGAAGGGAGAAGAATAGGCGCGGCCGGGATTGAACCGGCGACCCCCACCGTGTCAAGGTGATGCTCTACCACTGAGCTACGCGCCTTCAGGGAGGGCGAAGTAACCACGCCTCGCCCTCACCTGTCAACAATTCGAAGCACCTATCGCAGAGAAAGATAGCCGTCGTCGAGGGCGCCCCGGTCGCCGGTGCGCACCTCGCCTGCGATCATGGGCCCGCGCAGCACGACCTCTCCCTCCACGATGCGCGTCTCCACCCCTGGCAGCGCGCGCCCCACGGAGCCCACGCGGCGCGCGTCGGGCGTGTTGAGGTGCGTGAGCCCCGCGGCCTCGGCCACGCCGTAGCCCTCGAGCAGCGACACCCCGCACGCGTGAAACCACTCGGCTACGCCCGGCGCCAGCGGCGCGCCCACCGACACCGCGAAGCGCAGCCGTGAGCCCGCCACGCGCGCACGCAGCGCGTCGAGCGCCACCGCCCGCGCGGCCCGGTGCTCGGCCTTCAAGATCACACCGGGCTCGCGGCCCAGGCGCGCGCGCTCGGCCGCGCGCAGGCCCACGGCGAGCGCCTCGTCGACGAGCGCGCGGCGCACGCGCCCCTCGCGGTGGAGATGCGCGAGCGCCTCGTCGCGGAGGCGCTCGTAGAAGTGCGGCGGCGCCGCGAGCACGGTGGGGTTCACCTCGGCGAGCTGCGACTCGGGCGTCGCCTCGAGGTCGGCGAACGACGTGGTGAGCCCGCACCGAATGGCCGTGACGAGCTGCGAGAGGCCGAACACGCTCGACAGCGGCGCCACCGCGAGGAGCGCGTCGTCGGGGCCCAGCGCCACGCGTGCGGCGAGCGCCTCGGCGGCGCACACGACCTGCGCGTGCGTGAGCGACACGGCGCGGCGCGGGCCGCGGCGCCCCGCGGTGTGAACGCGCGCGAACGCGTCGCCAGGCGCGCCGAGGGCGCGCACGTCGAGCGGCGGAGCGCGGTCTTCGAGGCGACGCCCCGCGGCCATGAGGTCGGACCAGCGCATCACGCGCGAGCGCTCGGCCACGGGCACCACGTCTTCGAAGCGCGCGGTGGCGCGCCGCGCGCGGGCGTCGAACGTGACGATGCGGCGGAGCGAGCGGGCGCCCTCGCGCAGCGTGCGCCCCCCGCGCGCCGCGGTGAACACGCGGCCCAGGGCGACGGGGTCGTCGACGAGGAGCACCGACGCCCCGGAGCCCACGAGCAGGCGCTCGATCGCGTCGTCGTCGGCGCGCGCCGGGAGCGTGACGAGCGAGGCCCCCGCGAGGGTGACCCCGAGCGCCACCTCGGCGGCCTCGCGGCGCGCGCGGGCGAGCAGCGCAACGCGCGCCCCGCGGCCCACGCCCAGGTCGGCGAGCGCGAGGGCCACCGCGCGGGCGCTGTCAAACCACTCGGCCCAGGTGTGCGTGACCCAACCCGTAGCGGTGCGGGTGCGCAGGGCGGGGCGATCGCCCCACCGGTCGCGCGCGTCGGCGAAGAGCTCGGCGACGGTGCTCAACGGATCAGAAGTGAAAGCCCACGAGGGCCGAGAGGTCGGCGTTGAAGAGAAAGGTCGGCACCATGAAGTGCAGCGTGAGCTCGCCCGCGACGTGAAATCCGTTGCGGAGCCCATACTCGACGCGGCCGCCGACCTGGATGTTGCCGTAGCCCGAGATCACGTGGGCGCTGGGGTAGCGGGCCGACGCGGGCACGCCGGGCTTGGGCTCGATCTGCCCGCCGCCGCCGCCCACGAAGGCCGACGCGACGGGGCCCGTGGGAGAGAAGCCGCCGGGCGTGAAGGCATAGTAGAGCCGGGCGTACACGAGCAGGTTGGCCATCGGGTTGGGCTTGGTCACCGTGCTCGTGCCGGGGGCCTGCACCGTCCAGTCGGCGGTGTCGAACTGAAAGCGCGCGCCCACGCCGATGCCGATGCGCTGCGTCACGTTGAAGCGCAGGTTGGCCGTGAGGTACCCCGTTGGTGCGAGGCCCGGGTCGATGGTGCGGTAACAGGTGAACTGCCCGCACTCGGGCTGGCGCGTCACGGCGTTCTGAAACTGTTGGGCGTACGCGGGCGTGCCCGAGAGAAACGCGCCGCCCACGCCGCCGCCCAGGTCGAACGAGAAGCGCGAGTAGTTGCGCGGGGCGCTGGGCGTCGAGGGCCCGTCGCCGCCGCCCGCCTCGCCGTTGTCGACGCCGCACGCGCCGCCGTCGCAGCGAAGCCCCTCGCCGCACTCGCTGTTGGCGCTGCACGGGTCGCCGAGCTGGCCGTTGCCGCCGCCCGTCGAGGCGCCGCCGCGCGCACAGCACGTGGGGCCGCTCATGCCGGGCGGGCAGTCTTCGCAGCTCGCGCACGACGAGGGCGCCGGACGCCCCGGAAGCGTCGGCGCGGGGAACGAGCGACGCGTCGAGCTCGAGAGAATGTTCACGTGCACGGGCGACGACTCGCTGCCCGTCGAGGCGAGCGCGCCGCCGCCGTCGTCGAGCGCGGTGATGTAGTAGTCGACGCCCGGCTGCATGATCTGCACGCAAGGGATCTCGGTGCCCCAGCCCTGACCGAGCCGCTGCATCTCGCGGCGCTCGTACTGGCGCATGCCGTTGCCGCGAAAGT
>CANMAT010000461.1 GCA_947494865.1 Deltaproteobacteria bacterium | reverse complement strand
GCCACCGTTGCAGCGTCGCGGGGTCGTCGCAGCGCTCGACGCGCCCGCGGAGTTCGTCGGAGCACAGAACACCGCGCACATCGAAGGCCGCGAGCACGCCCGCGCGCAGGCCCACAACGGCGACACGGGCGCGCGTAGCCTCCTGCTCGGCCCGCGCGGACGCCTGCTCGGCCCGCGCAGACGCCTGCTCGGCGCGCGTAGTCGCCTGCGCTGCGCGCGTAGTCGCCTGCGCTGCGCACGTAGTCGCCTGCGCTGCGCGCGTAGCCGCCTGCTCGGCGCGCGTAGTCGCCTGCGCTGCGCGCGTAGTCGCCTGCGCTGCGCGCGTAGCCGCCTGCTGGGCACGCGTAGCCTCAGCGTCGGCCTTCGCTTCGAGGCTGTTCACCATGCCGTTGAGCCGGCCCATAAGGTTGTCGGTGCCGAAGAGATCTGACAGGCATTGAGCGAGCTCCAGGGTGCTCTCCGGCACCAGCAGGTCGAGCCCGCGCCTCTCGCGTGTCGCGCCGCGACGCTCGGAGAGGGCGGCGTTTACCTCGTCGAGAAAGGCCGCGCGCGCCGCGGGTGACATCGCGCGCCACACCTCCACGGAGGGCCCCACGGGGATTGCGAGGCGCGGCGCCTCGTCGGGAGTGCTCGGGCTGCTCATCGCCGACGAGTGTACGTCAAGCCGCTACCCCGTGAGCCTCGCCACGTCGACGAACGCGAGGCGCGTGGCCGACAGGGGGCCGTCGAGGTAGCGCGACCCGGTGCTGCTGCGCTTCACCGAGTTCTCGGGCTCGACGCGCCACCGCAGCACGAGCATCGTGTCGCCGGGGCTGCGCGCCACGCGCCCCCCTGAGGGCTTCTTGCCCGCGAGCGCGACGGCCACGCGCGACGCCCCGTCGGCCTCGGCGTCGAGCGCGCTCAGTCGCACGAGCTCGGCCTCGCGCTGCGTGCGCGCGCGCAAGAGCACCAGTCCGCCGACGCGCCCCGGGAGCCACGCGGCGCCCATGGCCACCTCGACGTTGCTCGCGATCACGCGGGGCTTCGTGGCGAGCACCGCCGCGGGGTCGACCGCGCGCACGAGCCCGCTCCACGCCCGCGCGCCCGTCGCCCCCGTGGCCGCGCGGCCCGTCACCAGCAGCCGCTCGCGGTCGGGGTGAACGTCGACCGTCGAGCGCCCGCTCATCCACCCGTCGGGCTGGTCTTCGCCCACGGAGCTGTAGAGCGACACTCCGCGCGCGAGGTCGACCACGTCGAGGTCGCCGCGGTGCGCGAGCTCGTCGCCCGCGGCGCTGCGCAGGGCCACCGTGTCGGGCCCCAGCCACGCCACCTCGTCGACCTGATGACCCGCCTCGGCGAGCCTCGCGTCGCGCCCCTTCGACCACGCGAACGAGAGCACCGCCCCCGCGGCCACGCCCACCAGTCCCTTCACCGACGGAGCGCCCTGCCACACGATGAGCCGGTGCCCGTCGGGCGCGAGCGAGGCCACCGCCATGCGCACCTCGGGCAGCCGCGGGAGCGCCGCGCTCTCGTCGGGGTCGTAGCCCGCGATCACCTCGAAGGGATCGGTGCGCAGCACGTACGCGAGGCGCCGCGCGGGCTCCTTGGTGCGCTGCGAGGCGTGCCACCGCACGGGCGCCACGAGCACCACCGGCGCGCCGCTCGCAGCCTCGACCTTGCAGCGCGACCCGGGCAGCGACGCGAGCGCCACGCTCCCGAGCACGCCGCCGTCGGGCACCGCGAAGAGCACCGCGCGCGCGTTCACCTTCGCCTCGGCGCGCACCACCACGAGCTGCTCGGCCGAGGCCCACCCGAGCGCCTTCACCGCGGCGCCGCGCTTCTCGAACACCACGCGCCCCGTCGACACCTCGGCGCACCACACCGTGGTGTTGCCCGCCTCGTCGGCGCGCGCGTCGGCCCACGCGAGCCACTGATCGTCGGGGCTCAGCGCCCACGAGCCCGCTTCTACACGCAGCGAGCGCACGCCCTCGACGGCGGGCTCGTTCCAGATCGACGCTTCCACAGGCTCTCCGTGATGGACATATCTTGTCCACCGATGATTTCATGCGCGCGGGCGTTGGGGGTACAACATCGCATCATGAGTCTGCGTCAACCAGAACTCTTCGCGGTGGCCCCCGAGTCTGCCCCGTCGCTGTATTGCGAGGTGGCGGTGCCGCTCCCTCTCCGGGGCGGGCTCACGTACGCGGTGCCCGCGGGCATGGCGCGGCACGTCGCGGTGGGCGTGCGGGTGATCGTGCCCGTGCACGGCAAGCGCCTCGTGGGCTACGTGCTCAGCACCTCGACGAAGCCCCCGCCCGGTGTGCCCGTCGAGGTCATCAAGCCCATTTTTCACCTCATTGAAGCCGACGCGGTGTTTCCCGACGACCTGTTGCGCTTCTTGCGCGAGGCCGCCGACTACTACATGCACCCCATCGGCGAGGTGCTTCGCTCGGCGGCCCCCGCGGTGGAGCACCGCAAGGGCGACGAAGACCCGGCCACGGCGGGCACGCCCGGCGCGCTCGTCACGGGCAGCGCGGCGAAGCGCAGGGCGGCCCTCAAGGCCCGCTGGCAGCGCGTGCACGAAGAGACCTACGTGAAGCTCGCCCCCGGCGTGGCCGAGGCGCCCCCGAAGCTCCGCGGCGACCGGCAGGCGCAGGTGTACGCGATTCTCGCCTCGCGCGGCGAGGTCTCGATGACCGAGCTGCGCCAGCAGATCAAGACGGCGCGCGAGGTGGTGTCGGGCCTGTGCGAGCGCGGCATCGTGGCGCTCGACGTGCGCGAGGTGCCCGACGACCCGTTCTTCGGCGAGCCCGTTCCGCGGGATACACCGCCCGAGCTCACCGACGCGCAGCGCGACGCCGTCGACGCCATCACCCTCGCGGCCACCCACAAAGAGCGCGCCACCTTCATGCTGTACGGCGTGACGGGGTCGGGCAAAACCGAGGTGTACCTCCGCGCCATCGATGCAGCACAGAAAGCGGGCTACGGCGCGCTGCTCTTGCTCCCCGAAATTGCGCTCACGCCGCAGCTCGTGGGGCGCTACCGCGCGCGCTTCGGCGACAACCTGGCGGTGCTCCACTCGGGCCTGAAGAACGACGACCGCCACGCCATGTGGAAGCGCCTCCACCGCGGCGAGGTGCACGTCGCCATCGGGGCGCGCAGCGCGGTGTTCGCGCCGGTGCGCAACCTCGGGCTCATCATCGTAGACGAAGAGCACGACCCGTCTTTCAAGCAAGACGATCACTTTCGCTACCACGGCCGCGACCTCGCGCTCCTGCGCGCGCACCGGCTGGGCATCCCGTGTGTGCTCGGCAGCGCCACCCCGTCGGTGGAGAGCTACCACGCCGCGCAGGAGGGCCGTTACCGCCTGCTGCACCTCCCCGGTCGCGCCACGCAGGCGCCGATGCCCACGATCGAGATCATCGACCTGCGGCGCATGGCGCCGCGCGGCCCCACGGGCCACGAGCTCTTGTCACTGCCGCTCGTGCGCGCCCTCGACGCGACGCTCAAGCGCAACGAGCAGGCCATTCTGTTTCTCAACCGAAGGGGCTTCGCGCCCAGCGTGCGGTGCGCCAAATGTGATGCCGCCATCGAGTGCCCCTCGTGCAGCGTGGCGCTCGTGATGCACCGGCGAGAGGGCGCGCTGCGGTGTCACTACTGCGACTTCAACGTGCCCTTCAACAACACGTGCATCACGTGCGGGGGCGACGAGCTCACGCTCATCGGGGTGGGCACCGAGAAGCTCGAGACGGCGCTCATCAACTCGTTTCCGCGCGCGCGCATCGGGCGCCTCGACCGCGACGTGGCCAGCGGCATCGGCGCCGAAGAGGTGCTCGAGAAGCTCCGCAAGGGCGACATCGACGTGCTCGTGGGCACGCAGATGGTCACCAAGGGCCACGACATTCCGAGGGTGACGCTCGTGGGGGTGATCAACGCCGACGCCGCGCTCGCGTTCCCCGATTTTCGCGCGGTGGAGCGCACGTTTCAGCTCCTCTCGCAGGTGGCCGGCCGCGCGGGCCGCAGGGAGCTCCCGGGCCACGTGCTCATTCAAACGTACCAGCCCGAGCACCCGGTGCTCATGCGCGCCAAGACGCACGACTACGAGGGCTTCTACCACGACGAAATCGCAGCCCGCGCCGAGCTCGGGTATCCCCCCTACGGGCGCCTCGCGGCGCTCAAGTGCGACGGGCCCGACGAAGAGAAGCTCCGCGACGCGTGCACGCGCCTCGACGGCTACCTGCGCACCCTGCCCGAGGTGAGCGCCGGCGCGGTGAAGGTGCTCGGCCCCACCCCCTCGCCCATCGAGCGCATCCGCGGGCGCTTTCGCATGCAGAGCCTCTTGCGCGCCACCGAGCGTCCCAAATTGCGCCGCGTGCTCGCGCGCCTCCAAGAGGCCCTCGACGCCCACTGCCGCGACGGGGTGCGCATGGCCATCGATGTAGACCCGATGCAGATGTTGTAAACCGTTCAGTTCTTCGCTTCCGCTTTCGAAGCGTCGTACCAATCGTCTCACCATGAGACAGCGGCACAGTAGCCTCGCGGCATTCCTCCTGACCCTGGCTTCGACGTTCTCCG
>CANMAT010000460.1 GCA_947494865.1 Deltaproteobacteria bacterium | reverse complement strand
GCCGGGGCCCCCGTGGTGACGCTCGACGCGCCCGACGTGGCGCTGCATCGCACCGAGCTGGCGCGCGCCGAGGTCGACGCGCGCGACTACGAGCGGCGGGTGCGCGAAGAGACCTCCATGCTCGCGCAGGGGGCCACGAGCGCGCGCGCCGAGCGCGAGTCGCAGACGATGCTTGCGCGCGCGCGTGAGGCCGTCGCGGCGGCGCGCAGGGCCCTCTCGGTGGCGCAGGCGACCGACCGGGGCGCGGGCGGCGCGTTCACGCTGCGCTCGCCCCTGGCGGGCGTGGTCACGGCGCGCGAAGGGATGCGCGGCGCGGTGGTCGAGCCCCCCGCGGTGCTCGTCACGGTGGTCGATCTGGGCGCGCTGCGCGTCGCGGTGAACCTCCCCGAGCAGTCGTCGGACGCGCCCCTCGGCACGCCCGCGACGATCACCCTGCGCGGCCACGCGGGCACCCTCGCGGGGCGCGTGGTGTGGCGCGCGCCGGAGGTGCAGCGCGCGACGCGCACGCGGGCGGTGCACCTCGCGCTCGACGCGGGCGCGCAGGGCATCGCGCCGGGCGAGACGGGCAGCGCGCGCATCGAGCGGGGCGCCGCCGAGGCCGTGCTGGTGCCCGCGGCTGCGGTGTTTCGCGAGGGCGATCGCGCGACCGTGTTCGTGCGCGAGGGCGTTGGGCGCTACGCGGCCCGCGCGGTGGTGACCGGGCGCGAGGCGGGCGGCGCGGTAGAGATCGTGTCGGGGCTCGCCGCGGGCGCGCCGGTGGTGGTGCGCGGCGCGTTCCTGGTGGCGGCCGAGCGCGCGCGGCTCCTGGGCGGCGGGGCGTAGCCGGCGATGACGGCGAGAGACGACGACGGAGGTCTCGCGGGGCGCCTCGCGCGCTTCTCCGTCGACCACCCGAACCTGGTGCTGCTGGCCGTGCTGGTGATGGCGCTCCTGGGCGCGGTGTCGGCGCTGGGGGTGCCCGTCGACGCGGTGCCCGACATCACCAACGTGCAGGTGGTGGTGCTCACGGGCGCGCCGGGCCTCGGGCCCGTGCAGGTGGAGGAGCTCGTCACGCACCCCGTAGAAATAGGCCTCGCGGGCCTGCCCGGGCTGCGCGAGGTGCGCTCCACATCGCGCGCGGGCGTCTCGTCGGTGACGGCCATCTTCGAAGACGACGTCGACCCGACGATCGCGCGCCTCGAGGTGTCGCAGCGCATGCCCACCATCCGCGAAGACCTCCCCTCCGTGGCGGGCACGCCCCAGATCGGGCCCTTCACCACGGGGCTCGGCGAGGTCTACCACTTTACGGTGCGCTGGCCCGGGCACACGCCCGTGGAGACGCACACCGTGGTCGACTGGGAGGTCGCCCACCCGCTGCGGCACGTGCCCGGCGTGGTCGAGGTGAACCTCTGGGGCGGCGAGGTGAAGCAGTACCAGGTGGTGCTCGACGCGCAGCGCATGGCCGCGCGCAGCGTGACGCTCGCGATGGTCTCCGACGCGCTCGAGCGTTCGAACCGCAGCGTAGGGGCGGGCGCCATCGAGCGCGACGCGGTGGGCCTCGTGGTGCGCGGCGAGGCGCTCCTGCGCGACGAGCGGGAGATCGGCGAGGTGGCCGTGCGCGTGGTCGCGGGCGTGCCGGTGCTGGTGCGCGACGTGGCCGACGTGCGCGTCGACGGCGGCGTGCGCCTCGGCGCCGCGACGGCCGACGGCGACGGCGAGGTCGTGTACGTGATGGTGCAGATGCTCGCGGGCGCCAACGCGCGCACCACCGTGCGCGACGTGCGCGAGCGCCTCGACGAGCTGGTGCGCGAGCTCCCGCCGGGGGTGCGCGTCGAGCCCTTCTACGACCGCGCCGACTTCGTGGGGCGCGTGCTCGAGACGGTGTCGCGCAACCTCGCCGAGGGCGCCGCGCTGGTGTGCCTGGTGCTCCTCCTCGCGCTGGGAGACCTGCGCGCGGGGCTCCTCGTGGCGTCGCTCATCCCCCTCTCTGCCCTCGGCGCCGCGGTGTTCGTGAAGCGCCTCGGCGTGACGGGCAACCTCATGTCGCTGGGCGCCGTCGACTTCGGGCTGCTCGTCGACGGCGCCGTGGTGGTCGTCGAGCACGCGATGGTGCGCGCCGCCCTCGACCGCGTGCGCGACGCGAAGGACGTCGCGCGCGACGCGGCCGGCGAGGTGGCGCGCCCGGTGGCCTTCGGCGTGGCCATCATCGCGCTGGTGTACGTGCCCGTGCTCGCGCTCGAGGGCGTCGAGGGGCGCATGTTTCGCCCCATGGCCATGGTGGTGCTCTCGGCGCTCGCGACGGCGCTGGTGCTGTCGCTCACCTTCGTGCCCGCCATGGCGCCCGCCCTGGTGCGCATCGCGCGGCGCTCCGCGGTCGATCACGCGCCCGTCGCCGTTCGCTTCGCGCGCCGGGTGTACGAGCCCCTCCTCGACCGGGTGATGGCGCGCCCGCTCGCGGCGGTGCTCGCGGTGCTCGCCGTGGTGGCGCTCTCCGTCGCGCTGGGGTCGCGGCAGGGCGGAGAGTTCATGCCGCGCCTCGACGAGGGCTCCATCGCGCTGCAGCTCACGCGCCCGCCGAGCACGTCGCTCGAGGAGGGCGTGCGCGGCACCCTCGCCGTGGAGCGCGCCCTCGCGCCGGTGCCCGAGGTGTCGCGCGTGGTGTCGCGCACGGGCTCGCCCGCCGTGGCCACCGACCTCATGGGGCCCGAGCAGAGCGACGTGTTCATCATGCTGCGCCCGCCCGCGACGTGGCGACGGCCCTACGACCGCGAGGCCCTCGTCGAAGACATGGAGGCGCGCCTGCGCGTGGCCCTCCCCGGGTGCGATTTCGCGTTCACGCAGCCCATCGAGATGCGCATGTCGGAGCTGCTCTCGGGCATTCGCTCCGACGTGGGCGTGCGGGTCTTCGGCGCCGACCTCGGCGAGCTGCGGCGCCTCGGCGACCGCGTGGCCGAGGTGCTCCGCAGCACGCGCGGCGGCGAAGACGTGCGCGCCGAGCAGATCGACGGGCTCCCCACCATGGCGGTGCGCCCCGACCGGCCCGCGCTCGCGCGCTCGGGGCTGCGCTCCGACGACGTGATGGCCTATGTGCAGGCCTTTCGCGCGGGCGTCCCGGTGGGGAGAATCTACGAGGGCGAGCGCCGCTTCGACCTCGTGCTGCGCGTGGGGGCGCCCGACACGATGCGTCCGGGCGCCGTCGGCGACCTCGCGCTGGTGACCGACGAGGGCGCCGCGTCGCTCGGCAGCGTGGCCACGATCACCGAAGAGTTTGGCCCCGCGCAGGTGTCGCACGAGCAGGGGCGACGGCGGCTCGTGGTCGAGGCCAACGTGCGCGGCCGCGACCTCGCGTCGTACGTGCAAGAGGTGCAGGCGAGGCTCGCGCGACTGCCGCGCCCGCGGGGCTACGAGATCCGCGTGGGCGGGCAGTACCAGAACCTCGCGCGCGCCTCGCAGCGCCTCGCGATCGTGGGACCGCTCGTGCTCGCGGCCATTCTCGTGATGCTGCGCGCGAGCCTCGGGAGCTGGCGCTCGGCGCTGCTCGTGTTCGTGAACGTGCCCGTCGCCGTGAGCGGCGGCGTGATCGCGCTCGTGGCGCGGGCGATGCCGCTGTCGATCACGGCGGGCGTCGGGTTCATCGCGCTGGCGGGCATCGCGGTGCTCAACGGCCTGGTGCTCTGCACCGAGATCGACCACCAGCGCGCCCTCGGCGCGGGAGACTTCGACGCGGCGCGCGCGGCCGCCCGATCGCGGCTGCGCCCTGTGCTCACCACGGCCACGGTGGCGGCGCTGGGCTTCGTGCCCATGGCGCTCGCGAAGGGCACGGGCTCCGAGGTGCAGCGGCCCCTGGCGACGGTGATCATCGGCGGCCTGGTGACGGCCACGGCGGCCACGCTGCTGCTCCTGCCCGCGGTGTCGGGCTGGCGCCGCGCGAAGGAGTGAGCGAGGGCGCGCTTGTCATCGCGCCGTCGGCGTGCAATCGCAGCGGGCGAGGCAGATGAAGAGCCCCGACAACGGCTACGTGGGCATCGGGATCTACAACGTGAAGCGCACGGCCAACTTCGGCGCGCTCATTCGCACGGCGCGCGTGTTCGGCGCCGACTTCGTGTTCAGCGTGGGCAACCGCAACCCGCAGCAGCAGAGCTCGGTGGGCGCCGAGCTCACCCTGCCGCTCTTTCACTTTCCGACGATGGCGCAGTTCATCGCGTCGATCCCTGTGAACGCGCGGCTCGTTTGCGTCGAGCTAACCCCCGCCGCGCTCGCCATCAAGACCTATCAGCACCCGCCGCGCGCGGTGTACCTCCTCGGCCCCGAAGACGGCACGCTGCCCGACGCGATCATGCGCCAGCACGACACGGTGATTCTCCCGGGCGCGTACCCGCTCAATGTCGCGATGGCCGCCACGGTGGTGCTCTACGACCGGGTGATGAAAACGTAGGCGCGCTACTCGCGGCGCAGCGCCACGATGGGGTCGAGCCGCGCCGCGCTGCGGGCGGGAAAGTACCCGAAGATCACCCCGATGCCGCCCGACACGACCATCGAGAAGAGGGCGATGTCGGGCTGAAACCCCACGCTGAAGTCGGTGAG
>CANMAT010000459.1 GCA_947494865.1 Deltaproteobacteria bacterium | reverse complement strand
GTCGTGCGCATGGGGCGCTTGTACCACCGTTGCGCGCGCCCCGGGCGCCGTGTTGGATGGCGCCCATGACACTTCGTCGCTGGGCGGCGGTGACCCTCGCCGCGATCGGGTGCGCCAACGCGCCCGCCGCGCCCCCGCGCGATTCGTACGATCTGCGCGCGGCGCAGCGCCCCTACAACGTGGTGGTGATCAGCATGGACGCGGTGCGCTACGACCGCACCGGCCTCGGCCCCGAGCGCCACCCGTGGACGCCCAACCTCCAGCGCCTCGCCGCGGAGTCCGTGGTGTTTCACAACGCCTCGTCGGCGGCCCCGTGGACGGTGCCCTCGCACCTCGCCATCTGGACGGGGCGCTGGCCCAGCCATCACGGCGTGGTGAACAAGCTCCGCGAGGACCCGAGCACCCGCGCCCTCGTCGACGCCGCGCTCCCCGCGAGCGTCGAGACCTTTCCCGAGCTCCTGGTGCGCGAGGGCTTCGTGTGCGCGGCCTTCACGGGAGGCGCGGGCGTCTCGGCGCGCTTCGGCTACGGGCGAGGCTTTCACACCTACCTCGACGATCGACGCTTCGCGGGCATGGACTACTCGCTCCCGCCCGCCATCGCGTGGCTGCGGGCCCACGCGAGCGAGCGCTTCTTCTTGTTTCTTCACGGCTACGACGCCCACGGGCAGCACCCCCTCGACGACGTCGACCCGCGCGCCGTTGCGCCCGACTACCGCGGCCCCCTCGACGGCTCCGTGGCCGAGCAGGCCCGCTATCGCGAGCAGATGCTCGCGGCCATCGAGGCCCCCGGCGACGCGGCCTCGCTGCGCGGCGCCCTCACGGCCGACGACGGGCGCTTTCTGCGCACGGTGTACGACCGCAAGATCGAGGCGGCGGACCGGCGCGTGGGGCGCTTCCTCGACGCCCTGCGCGAGCTCGGGCTCCTCGACCGCACGCTCGTGGTGCTCCTGAGCGATCACGGCGAGGAGTTTCTCGAGCACGGCGCCCTCGACCACGGTCACACGCTGCACGAGGAGCAGCTCCACGTGCCGCTGCTCATGCGCTTTCCGCGCGCCGCGGGGCGCCGCGACGTGCAGGCGCCGGTGCGCACCATCGACGTGTTTCCCACGGTGTTCGACGCGCTCGGGCTGCGCGGCCCCGCCTCCGTCGACGGCCAGAGCCTCATGCCCCTCGTGCGCGGTCAGCCCCTCGACCTCAACCTCTACGCCGAGACCGACTACCGCCTCTTCGTGCACCATCGCATGGTGCGCCACGGTCGGTGGAAGCTCGTGCTCGACCTCTCCGACGGTCAGATGCAGCTCTTCGACCTCGAGGCCGACCCCGGCGAGCTGCGCGACCGCGCGGCCGACGCCCCCGACGCCCTCCGCCCCCTGCAAGCCGACCTCTCGCGCTGGATGTCCACCCTCGCGACGACGCCCGCCGCGTACCGCGGGCGCCGCGACACGCCCATCACCGTGTACTGACCCGCAGCCGCGCGCGCGCCGCGTACGCCACGCTCCCGGCGGCGGGCGCGCAGCGCGCCCAGGCGTCGCGCGCGCCCGTCACATCTCCCGCGCGCGCGAGGGCGTCGCCGAGCGTGAGCCACGCGTTGCCCTCGATGCGCGCGAGCTCGCCGGTGCCCCGCGCGAGGTCGTCGGGCCCTACCTCTCGCGCGGTGTCGAGGAGCCCTCGCAGGCGCTCCACCGCAGCCCCCGCGCGCCCGAAGAACGTCGGCAGCGCGAGCAGCGTCTGCGCCGCCACGAGGTGCGTGCGCAGCCGCGCGGGCAGCGGGTCGTCGCCGCGCGGGCGCGCCCCGTCGACGAGCGCCACCGCGCGCGCCGCCGCCACGAGGCCGTCGCCCGCGCGCGCCGCGCCGTAGAGCGTCGCGGCCCCGAGAAACGCCTCGGCGAGGCCCCACGCGCCCCGCAGCGCGCGGGCGCGTTCGAAGCGCTCCACGGCGGTGTCGTGCGCGTCGCCGTCGAGCGCGGCGACGCCGAGGGCGAGCTCCACCCACGGGTCGTCGAGGCCCTGCGCGAGCGCCTCGCGCGCGGCCTCTCCCGCGCGCCGCGACGACGACGCGCCCAGGAGCAGTCGCACCCGCTCGCCGTGCAGCGCGGCGTTGTGTGCGTCGACGGCGAGCGCGCGCTCGATAACCACGAGCCGCAGCGTGGCGCCCTCTACCGCCGCCGCGCTCGTGGCCAGCCACGCGCCCCTACGCGCTGTGCGCGCGGCCTCGAGCGCCGATGCGAGCATCGCCTCGCGGGCTGCGTGCTCCCGCTGCGCGCGCCACGCGTCGAGCGCCGCCGCGAGCGTCCGCGCCGACGCCACGGGGTCGACGCCCGCCGCGAGCGCCTCGACCTGCGCGGCGAGCGTCGCGTCGGTGAGTCTGGCCACCGCGTCGGCGCAGCGGGCAAGCGCGTCGCGCATGATGCGGGCCGTCGCAGGGTCTGCGGTCGCCGCGGCGAGCGCGGCGGCGAGGGCGGGCGTGAGCGCGTCGCCGTCGAGGCGCATCGCGTCGGCGAGCGCGCGGGCCTCGGCCGTGAGCGACGCGCGCGGCACCGACGGGCGCTCGGGCGCCGCGAGGAGGGCCGCCACGGCGTCGAGGTCGCGCGCCCCTACGGGCGCCCCAGGGCCCGCGAGGAGCGCGCCGATCTCGGGCAGCGAGAGGCCCCGCGCGCGAAGCGCCCGCACGCGCTTCATCGCGTCGAGGTGGCGCTCGTCGTACCAGGCGCTCGTGGCCGTGGCCTTCTCGGGCGGCGGCAGGAGCCCCAGGCGCACGTAGTGGTGAATCACGTCGCGCGTGAGGCCCGTCTCGCGCTCGAGCTCGCCGACACGCATGCGACGCGGGCGCGCGCGGGCCATCGCGGCGCGCGCTACGCCCTGGCGCGCAGCAGGGTGAGGGCGCCCGGCAGCGCGGTGAAGGTGCCCGGCACGCGCCCCGGCGTCTCGCCGTCGACGTCGAGGAGCACCGCGTCGTCGGCGTGGATCTTCACCACGCGGCCGCGCGCGGTGTGAACGTTCTTCGACCCGATGTGCGCGCCGTCGTAGAGGGTGCGCGACACCTTCGCGAGCTCGACGAGGGGCAGGTCGCCGAGCACCACCACGTCGAGCAGGCCGTCGGCCGGGTCGGCGTCGGGCGCCACGCGCATGCCGCCGCCGAAGGCCTTGCCGTTCGCCACCGCGACGGTGAGGGCCGGGGCGTCGAACACCACCGCGCCGTCGACCTCGACGCGCACGCGCTTGTGGCGCCAGCCGACGAGGGCGCGCGAGCTCGCGACGAAGTACGCCGCCTTGCCCGTGAGCCATTTGGGACCCGACGCCACGAGCTCGTCGACGCGGCCGCTCATGCCGCAGCTCGCGATGTTGACGAACAGCGTGGTGGCGGGGGCGCCCGCGTGGGTGACGTACTCGAGGCGCCCCACGTCGAGGGGAGAGGGCACCGCGCGCACGAGCCAGTCGGCGATGGCGGCCGGGGCCGTGGGCATCGCCAGGGTGCGCGCCGCGAGGTCGCCGCCGGTGCCCGCGGGCAGCACCGCGAAGGTGGTCGCCGAGGCGTCGAGCACCGTGCCGTCGTCGTTGAGGAGCGCGTTCACCGCGTCGTGAAAGGTGCCGTCGCCGCCCATCACGCCCACGAGGGGGGCGCCGCTCTTCACGAGCCGACGCGTGAGGTCGACGAGGCCCGCGCGCCCCGCCGTGCGGTGGATGTTCACCGAGAACCCCGCCCGCGCCAGCTCGCGCGTCATGTCGCCGAGCAGCCGCCCCGAGCGGCCGCCGCCCGCGGCAGGATTCACCAGAAGTTCGATCTCACTCCCCACGCGGTTCTCCCTCTCGGCCAACGCTTCTACCGCAGGAGTCCCCGCGCGATCCACACCGACAGATCCTCCGCGTCGACGCCCGCGCTGTGCAACGCGCGGCGGCTCGCCGCGCAGCTCGTGATCACCACGGCCTCGCGGTCGCCCGCGACCTCGCGCACCTCGTCGGCCAGCTCGCGCGCCACGGCCTTCGCGGTCTCGGGCCGCGTGACCGGGAGCAGCCCCCCGGCGCCCGAGCACGTGGAGTGCTCGTGGTGGTGCGGGAGCTCGAGGGGCGCGCGCCCGCTCACGGCGGCCACCACCGCGCGCGGGGCCTCGTACACGCCCATGCCCCGACCGAGGCGACAGGCGTCGTGCATCACCACGGCGCGCGGCTCGTCCACGACCCTCAAGAGGTGCGTGTTGCGCGCGGCCAGCTCGGCTACGTGCTCGACGGTGGCCCACTTCGGCGGCGCCACCCCGAGGCGGGCGTACATCACCTTGAGGGTGTGCGCGCAGCCCGCGTCGCCCGTGACGAGGTGGGTGTATGCGCCGAGGTCGGCCGCCACGCGGCGCGCGTGCGCGAGAAACCCCTCGCGGTCGCCCGCGTCGAGGAGCGGCGCCCCGCAGCAGAAATCGCTCACCAGCGTGCACCCGCCGGAGGGCGAGAGACGCGCGACGGCGCGGGTGGTCTCGGCGATGTGTTCGCCCTCGAAGAGCACCGCGGTGCAGCCGGGGATGTACGCCGTGCTCCCGTCGCCGCGGGGAACCTCGACGGGGCCGAGGGCGGCGGC
>CANMAT010000458.1 GCA_947494865.1 Deltaproteobacteria bacterium | reverse complement strand
TGGGCGCGCGCCCCGCGTTGAGCGAGTGCAGCGAAGGAAAGCGCTCGCCCACGTCGTCGGCCGCGCGGAAGAGGTAGCGCCCCGCGGCGCACACCTCGTCGTAGGCGCGGAGAAAGAGCGTGTACACGCGGAGCTGCACGCTGTTCCAGGTGGAGGCCTCGTCGTCGGTCGAGAGGTGCTCGAGGATCTTGCCCGCTAGGCGCGCGGCGTCGGCCTCGTCGGTCGCGCGGTAGAACTCGGGGGTGCCCTCGATGCGCGCGCGGTGGTCGCGGTAGAGCGTGACGAGCGCCACCAGGTCGCCCGCGAGGTCGGCGTGCCCCGAGCCCTGGCGAATCTTCGCGAGCTTGCGGCCCACCTCGGTCTCGGGGCCGAAGTAGAAGCTCAGCACCTTGAGCATGCGCGTTCGCACCTCGTCGGCCTCGGTGACGACGCTGGCGGGCACGAGCACCTGCGACGACGCCGGGGCGCGGTCGAGCTGCGCGCGCACGTACAGCAGAGCACCTGCGTAGCGCGGGAGCAGCGTGAGGAGCGCGCCGTCGAGGAGCTTCACGGCGACGAGCTTCTCGAACTCCGCGCGCTCCGACGACGACAGGATGCGCCGCGCCACGGTGAGCCCGAGCAGGGCCGCCTCGCGCACGGGCACCGTCGGGCGAACGAGCGCCGCGGGCGCGAGCGCCTCGGCCTCGGGGCGCACGAGCGCCCAGTCGTATTCGGTGTTCATCGTCGCGGGCTGCGCGTCGGCCTGCGGATGAACCTGCTGCGCGGCCGCGGAGGGCGGCGCAGGCGCCTTACGGGATCTGTTGTTGGTTGCCATTGCTCCCTTCATCGGAGAGCAACGGGGTCACCTTGAGCGGATTGGCGAAGAACGTGAATTTCAAGGCGCTGACCTTGCCGAGAGGCTCCTGTGGGGCGCCGATCAAGGTGCCGACCTTGCCAAAGGGCTCCCGGGTGGGTCCGTGGCAAGGTGCCGACCTTGCCAAAGGGCTCCCGGGCGGGTCCGTGGCAAGGTGCTGACCTTGGCAGCAAGCTGACGCCCTGAACGCGGCTCGCCAATCGCCTCACGCTCGCTCTGTCGCACCGCGCGCGGCTCCCGGCTCGCGAAGGAGTACCCTCCAGCGTACGCGCCCCCGGCGGCGCAGAGCGCGACCCATGGACCACTCGCACGACCACCCGCACGACCACCCGCACGACCACGATCACTCCGCGGAGCTGCGTGCGACGCCGTCGAGTCGGCTGGGTCTCGCGCTCGGGCTCACGGCGAGCTTCATGGTGGTCGAGGTCCTCGGCGGGCTCCTCACGCACAGCCTCGCGCTGCTCTCCGACGCTGTGCACAGGATGACTGACGCGGGCGCGCTCGCCCTCGCGCTGGTGGCGCAGCGCATCGCCCGGCGGCGGCGCACCGCGCGGCGCACCTACGGCTACCGCCGCGCCGAGACGCTGGCGGCCTTCGTGAACGGCATCGCGCTCGCCCTGAGCTCCGTGTGGATCATGGTCGAGGCCGTGGGGCGGTGGATGCACCCGCGCGCCGTCGAGGGAGGCACCATGACCGCCGTGGCCGCGGCGGGCCTCGCGGTGAACCTCACCGCGGCGTGGGTGCTCTCGCGGGGGCGCGAGGGGCACAACGCCAACACGCGCGCCGCGCTGGCGCACGTCATGGCCGACGCCGCGGGCTCGGTGGCCGCCATCGCGGCAGGCGCGGCGGTGACCCTCCGCGGGTGGACGCGCGCCGACCCCGCGATGTCGATGCTCATCGCGACGCTCATTCTCTGGAGCGCGTGGAGGCTCGTGTCCGAGACCGTCGACGTGCTCATGGAGGGCGCCTCGGAGGGCGTCGACGCCGCGCGCGTCGAGGCCGTGGTGCGCGGCACCGCGGGCGTGGCCAGCCTCCACGACCTGCACGCGTGGACGGTGGCCGAGGGCTTTCCCGTGGTGACCGTTCACGTCGTGCTCGCGGCGGGTTCGCACGGCGCTGAGGTCGCGCGCGACGTCGCCGCGCGCATCGAGCGCGAGCTCGGCATCGCGCACGTCACGGTGCAGCCCGAGGCCCCCGCGGCGCCGCTCGTCCCGCGAGACGCATTGGTGCGTCGGGCCTGAGCGACGACTACGACGCGGCGCGCATCGAGCGGCGCCGTCGGCGCGCGAGGGCCGTCAGCGCGACGCCCGCGAGGAGGCCTCCGCCGCCTGGCGCACGCGCGGCGTCGTTCGCGCGACAGCTGCACCCGCCGCCGCCGGGCACGAGCCCGCCGCCCGCGTCACCGACGCCCGCGTCGCTGGCGGCCGCGTCGTCGGGGCGCGCGACGCCCGCGTCGGGGAGCACGGGATAGAACGTGCCGCCCGCGCCGAGCGCGCCGTTGTAGAGCGTGGCGCCCTGCGCGTCTTGCACGCGCACCTCGCCGCCGGGATCGCCCGTGCGACGAAACATCACCGTGTACGACCGCTGCCCCGACGGGTCGGCGATGCGCACGCCGGCGCGGTCTTCATCTTCGATGAGCGACGCGGGGGGCATGGCGTCGTGGTCCGGGTCCGTCGCGTCGATGACGTGGAGGAAATACTCGCGCTCGCGCCCCCGCGGCGCGCTCACCTCGACGCGCAGCCCGCCGTTGTCGGGGTCGGGCACGAGGGGGTTCACCGCGGTGCCGTCGACGTCGTAGCCGTCGATCACGCGCGTGGTGAACCCAACGGGCAGGAGCGTGCGCCCGATGAGCCGCCCCGTGCCGCGCGTGAACGAGAAGCGCCCGTCGCGGTCGAGCACGGGGCGCGCGAGCGCGTGGAGGGTGAAGCGCCGGTCGTACGTGGGGTCGGTGGCCTCGACGCGGTCGAACACCACCACGAGCTCGGGGCGCAGGAGCACCACCTGGCGCGTGACCTCGCGCACCTTCGGCGCGGCGCCCGCGGCCGTGACCGCGGTGGAGTTGTAGGCGCGCGTGATGTTGCACGCGGCATAGTCGTGGAAGCGCGAGCTCTCGAAGGCCACCACGGAGCCCGTGTCGTGCTGCGCCCCCTCGGTGAGGTTGCCCCGGTAGAGCGACACGGTGGCCCGCGCCGAGCCTGTGTAGGTGACGCCCCGCTGGCCGCCATCGTTCACCGACGGGAGGCGCCGGGGGTTGGGAAAGGTCTCGCCGGGCCGCACGATCGCGAGCGTGTTGGCGTGAATGGACCGCTGCGCGTACCAGTTGAGCCAGTGGTTGGTTTCGAAGCCGTCCCACACGCCGGTGTGCACGGCGAGGGCGGTGCGACGAAAGAGCTGAAAGCTACCCGCCTCGAGGTGCTGCCGCGGGGTGAACCAGTCGCCGCACGAGAGCGTGAGGTGCAGGGCGTCTTCGTCGCTCCACGACCCGCGCATGACCACCACGTCGGCCGCGGTGGGCGACAGGTGCGCCGCGAGCGGCAGGTCGATGCGTGACGGCCGCGACGGCCTCAGGGGCTCGTAGAACACCACCTGGTGCCACGCCTCGCGGCCCCCGTAGTCTTGCCCCGCGGGGAGGCGCACGGAGACCTCTTCGGCGAGGGACTGCGCCGCGGGCGACCCGGTGGCCCACGCGAGCATGTCGAGCAGGCCGCGGTGCCCCGCGGCGCCCGCGGGCGCTGCGCCCAGCGCGTCGCCGAACACGGGGTACTTGAGGTCGGGCCGCAGCGCGTAGGCCTGGTAGCGCACGGCGGCGTTGAAGGGATCGGACGCGTTTTCGCGCGCCCACGCGACGAGGTCTTCACCGGTCGCGGTGGTCCACGCGATGGCGTAGTAGAGCGCGTATCGCCCCGCGTAGGTGTTGAACCACGCGGGCCCCTCGGGCCACCACCCGCGCGCGTACCCCATGGCGGGCAGAAGCTGCGAGCGCCAGCGCGCGTTGGCATAGGCGACGTAGCGCGTCGCCGACGACATGGCCGTGTCGCCCGGCGCGGCGAGCGCGAGGCCCGCGATGCCCACCGCGGCGGCCTGCGCGTAGGCCTCCGACGAGAACACGTCTTGCGGCTGATGCGAGAGCGCGTACTCGGCGTACGACTCGAGGAAGCCTCGGAGGGTGGCGCGGTCGGCGGTGCTGAGCGCGTCGTAGAGCCAGTCGTAGGCGAGGGCGATCTGCAGCGCGCGCGGCGCGTTGGCGAGGAGCTGACCGCTCTCGTCGCCGCGGTCGACGGCCCCGCCGATGCGGTTGATCTCGTCGCGCACGAACTGGAGCGTGGAGTCTTCGCTGAAGAGCAGGTATCTCAGCGCGTTGTTGACCACCGTGAGCGGCGGGGTGTTCGACGTAGGCTGTGTGGGCACCGGGGCGGCGATGCGGCACGCGCGCGCATGGAGCGCCGACGACTCGCAGCGCGCGCGCAGCGTGGCGGGCGAGATGCCCCGCTGGCCCATGGCGCTGAGAAAGATCCGAGGGTGGTACGGGCGTACGGTCTGCGCGGCGGCGCTCGCGGGAGCCATCGCGAGGAGCGCGGCGGCCGTCGCCGCGAGGAGGTGCTGGTGGCAGGGCATGAGCGCGGGGCGACACTACCCCACGCGCACGCGCACGGTCACGGGTGCGCGGAGGGGTTCGAACTCACCGTGATGCGATAGGGGCGCAGCTCGCCCTGAC
>CANMAT010000457.1 GCA_947494865.1 Deltaproteobacteria bacterium | reverse complement strand
GGTGCTGCTCCCCGCGGAGCATCGCTTTCGCACCATGCGCCTGCGCGGCGAGGTGCTCGACGAGTGGCCGGTGTACCGCACGCTCATCGAAGCCGACAAGGTGATCAACTGCCCCGTCGCAAAGCACCACAACCTCGCGAAGTACACTGCCGCGATGAAGAACTGGTACGGCACCCTCGGCGGACGTCGCAATCGATTGCACCAGAACATCGACACGTCGATCGCCGACCTCGCGACCTTCATGCGCCCCACGCTCACGGTGGTGGATGGCGTGCGCGTGATGCTGCGCAACGGCCCGCAGGGCGGCAACGTCGACGACACTCGCAAGATGAACACCGTGATCGCCACCATCGATCAGGTGGCCGCCGACGCGTACGGCTGCACGCTCATCGGGCAGCGCCCCGACAACCTTGCATACCTTCGCATGGCCGAGGAGCGGCGCATCGGCACCACGCGCTGGCAAGACCTTCGTCCGCGCGAGATCGCCCTCGATGCGCACGGGAGCGCCGAGCGCTACGCCCTCATCGTTCCCGTCGGCTCCGATGCGCTCTCGGTCGCGCGTGACATCCATCGCCCCCGCGTGAGCCTCACATGAGCGACCTCCCGAAGCCCATTCCATGGCTCGGCGTGGTGGGCGTGGTGCCCGCGCTCGACGCGCCCGAGCAGCACGCCGCGCCGACGCTCAAGCCCGTGCCCGCGAAGGTCGCCGAGGCGCCTGCGCTCGCGGCGCCCCCGCCGGTGCAGGCGACCGCCGCGCCCGCGATCGAGGCCGTTGCCCCGCCGCGCGCCATGCCTGCGTTCGTCGACAAGGCCACGAAGTGGGTGCGCGATCGCATCAAGCCGAAGAAGCGCCCGGGGTCGGGCATTCCCGCGCGCAAGATCATCGTGGTGCTGCGCGACGCGCGGCGCGTCTCGCAGGCGGGCTTTCTGTTTCTGTTTCTGTTTCTGCTCGTGCGCACCGAGTTTCGCGGGAGCTTCTCGGGCGGCGCCAACGTTCGCATGCCGTACCCCGTCGAGGCGTTTCTCCTCGCCGATCCGTTCGTGTCACTCATGACCTTTCTCTCCACCCACGCGGTATATCGCGCGCTGTGGTGGTCGGTCGGCATGGTGGCCCTCACGCTGGTGTTTGGCCGCGTTTTTTGCGGCTGGATCTGCCCCTTCGGCACGCTCCACCACTTTTTTGCGTGGCTCGTGCCCAACCCCAAGGGGGCCACCACGGGCGCTCGCCGCGTGCGCGCCAACATGACGCACGGGTACCAGAACGTTAAGTACTACCTCCTCGGCGCGTTTCTCGTCGCGGCCGTGTGCGGCAGCGCCATCGGCGGCCTCTTCGACCCGATCTGCATTTCGGTGCGCGCCATCGGCCTCGCGGTGCTCCCCGCGCTGAACTACCTCACGGGTCGCGGGCTCGACGGCGTTGCGCAGAGCAACGTGCACGTGCTGCAGACGGCCACCGATGCTACGCGCGACGCCCTCGTCGCCACGGTGCTCCAGCCGAGGCAGTATTTCTTTCACCAGACCTGGGTGATCGGCGCGCTGCTCTTCGCGGTGCTGCTCGCCAACCGCTGGATCCCGCGGTTCTGGTGCAGGGTGCTTTGCCCCCTCGGGGCCACGCTGGGGCTCATCGCGCGGCACGCGCTCGTGGGCATGGAGAAGGATCACTCCAAGTGCACCGACTGCAACCTCTGCCTCGTCGACTGCCAGGGCGCAGACAGCCCGCAGGGCGGGGTCAAATGGCGGCAGGACGAGTGCCACATGTGCCTCAACTGCGAGACCTCGTGCCCTGAAGATGTGATCAAGTTCCGGTGGCTTCCCAACCGCAAGAGCGCCACGCTCACGCAGGCGGGGATGGACCGTCGCAAGACCTTCGTGGCCGCCGCTGCGGGCGCCGTGGTGCTCCCCCTCACGCGCGCGTCGGACACGATCGACAGCAACTACTACGACCGCCTCATTCGTCCGCCGGGCTCGGTGCCCGAGCGCGACTTTCTCGAGCGTTGCATCCGTTGCGCTGAGTGCATGAAGGTGTGCCCCAACAACGCCCTGCACCCCGCGTTTCTCGAGAGCGGCATCGAGGGCCTGTGGACGCCCATTCTCATTCCGCGCATCGGCTACTGCGAGCCCACGTGCGTGCTCTGCGGCGAGGTGTGCCCCACCGGCGCCATTCAGAAGATCACCGAGGATCAAAAGCTCGGCAGCGCCATTCGCCACGTGGAGCCCATCAAGATCGGGACGGCGTTCTATGACCACGGGCGCTGCCTGCCCTGGTCGATGGCGACGCCGTGCATCGTGTGCGAAGAGTTCTGCCCCACGTCGCCGAAGGCCATCTGGGTCGAGGAGATCGACACGCCGGACCGCAACGGCCACCCCGTGCACGTGCAGCGGCCCCACGTGGACCCGAAGCTCTGCATCGGCTGCGGCGCCTGCGAGAAGGTGTGCCCGGTGCAAGACCGCCCCGCGGTGTACGTCACCTCGGTGGGCGAGTCGCGCAGCAAGACCAACGTGATTCTGCTCGAGAGCAGCAACTACAACCGCTAGCGGCCTCGCACAGGGCTCAAATTAGTGCGGGCCGGGGAGTAGCCTTCCCCGACCCGCGTGAGCCGCCACTTGCGGTGACCACCACGTTTAAAACCCCGCCGTCACGTTGAAGGCGCCCGTCCTGCCGTTGAACGACCTCTCACCAGGACTGAGAGGGCCGGACTTGAACCGGCATCTGGCGATGTCGCAGCGGGGTGCTCGATGTGGTCTCCGACGGCAATGCTGAGTCTCGAGCGATAGCCTCAACCTGATGCCACCCGTGATGCCTCTTCCGTTGGGCTACACGGCCGTAGAGTGGCCGCGGCGGGAGTCGAACCGCGCACTGTGTCACGCCGGTGGATTGAGTCTGAGCCTGAGATTCAGTTTGCGCTCGGGCGCAGTGCTACCCCGCGCCCCGCGCGGTCGTCAATGCGGGCCGCTCACTTGAAGAGAAAGCCGAACACCGCGTCGCCCAGCTTCTGCTGCGTGACCTCGTGGTTGTTGGCCTCTTCGCGCGCGAACTTCACCGCGCGCTGGAGCTTCTCGACGCGCTCGGTGAGCTCGGCCACGCGCCGCGCCGGGAGGGCGCCGGAGAACTTCACCGTGCGCCAATAGCCCACGGTGATGTCTTCGTAATAGACCTCGACCTGCGCGGGGTGCTTCTCGGTGGCCTCGGCCTTCACGTGGTTGCGCGGCACCTTCTTGGTGCGCAGCGTCTCGACCGCCTCGGTGGCGTAGCAGTTCTGCGCGGCGTCGAAGATCCACGTCTCCGACGGGTCGAGCACGGGGAGCTTCTTCAGGAACGTGTGCACGTCGACGAGCTGCTTCTCGAGGAAGAGCAGGTACGTGACCGGCGCCTTCGCCACGAGCACGGTGCCGTCGACCACCACGTCGGCGCGCGCCTCGCAGTTGGCCCAGTCTTTCGTGGCCGTGACGTCGAGGAGCTCGGTGAGCGCCGCGGCTGTCCTCTTGATCATCTCTTCGGCGTGGAGCTGCACGCGCGTCGACTCGGGGGGCATGCGCTCGCCCTCCTCGTCCTTGGGGCGGTAGGTGCGCGAGATGCCCGCCAGGAGCGCGGGCTTCTGCAGCTGCTGGTAGGCCTCGGTGATGTCGCCGTGCGCCCGGCCCTTGACCGACTTCTCGACCGCGATGATCTGATTCAGCTTCGCCATGGTGTCCCCTGATGCGTGTTCGTAAGGGCCGCCGGTGTAGCCCCGGCGCCCCCGCACGGTCAACCCGCGCACCGTGTGTGTTATAGGTCGAACGTGCATCGCAGAGCCTCTCCGCTCCCCGCCGCGGGCGTCGTCCTCGCGTTCGTCGCGTCGCTCTTCGCGGCGCAGTGCGCGAAGTCGCAGTGCAACCTCAACTCCGACTGCGGCTACCGGCGGTACTGCGACCGCGACAACCTCTGCCAGACCGACTGCTCCGAAGACCGCGACTGCGCCGACGGCGTGTGCGACCCCAACGGCCGCTGCGTGAAGGCCCCTCCCCCCGACGCCGCCCCCGACGTCGCGCCAGTCGACGCCGCCCCCGACGATGTGCCCATCGATGCGCCCGTCTCCGTCGACCGCGTGACGCCCATCGACAATCCGCCTCCGATCGATAATCCACCGCCCGTTGACAATCCTCCGCCGATTGACAACCCGCCCCCGGCCGACGTCCCGGTTACACCTGACGTGAGCCGCCCGCGCGCGGCCTTCTTCGACCCCTGCACCATCGACGACGACTGCCAGTCGGGCGCGTGCGCGCGCCCCGCGACGGGCCGCTCGTTCTGCTCGCGCCCGTGCACCACGCGCCGCGACTGCTTCGACGGAACGCTCTGCGCGATGCCCCCCGGCGCCGCCGCGGGCCGCTGCCTCCCCGACGACACCGGCGCCGTGTGCGACCCCCGCGCCGGCGCAGCGACCGCCTGCGCGCGCTTCTGCTTCGGCAACAGCGCCTCGGGCGTCGGGCACTGCACGCGCGAGTGCGCCTCGGGCGCCGACTGCCCCGCGGGCTACGCGTGCTCGAGCGTGAGCGGCACGTCGGTGTGCGTCGAGGTCGAGCGCCGTTGCAACCGCGCGTCG
>CANMAT010000456.1 GCA_947494865.1 Deltaproteobacteria bacterium | reverse complement strand
GCGCCCTGCCGCGGTGTAAACAGGCTTCTACACGTGCCGATGGGGGTGATCGGTGGCGCGCCGTCGCGAGGTCTCGCGACCGATAGGGGGTGTCGTGCGGGGGACGCGCGGACGCGCTAGCGGCGTCGGAGGCAGGCGTCGTAGCCGGTCTGGAGGGCGGGCGGCACGCGGGGCTCGCCGAGGATGTTCTGCCCGAAGCGCTCGTAGCGGAGCCCGCAGCCGGTGCCGGTGACGTTCGACCACCAGATCCAGAGGGCCTTGCCCTTGATGTTGCGCACGGGCACGAAGCCCCAGTACCGGCTGTCGTAGCTGTTGTCGCGGTTGTCGCCCATCACGAACACGTGGCCCGCGGGCACGGTGCAGGGCTCGCGCACGCAGAACTCGGCCACCGACGACTCGCGCTCCGACGGGTCGCGCGAGTACATGGTGAGGTAGCGGCGGTTGTGCTGCGGGTCTCGCTCGGAGAACACCCGGCGCAGGGGCTGCTCGCCGTGCGTGGGGCCCTCGCCGTCGTCGCCGCGCCAGGGGCCGAGCTCGCAGCGGTCGAGGGGGCGGCCGTTGACCTGCACCGAGCCGTCTTCGCGCACCCACACGCGGTCGCCGGCGACGCCCACGATGCGCTTGATGAAGTCTTTCGACGGGTCGACGGGGAAGACAAACACCACCACGTCGCCGCGCGCGGGCGCCTGGCCTTCGAAGAGCCTGCGCTGCGTAAACGGGATGAGCGGCCCGTAGATGAACTTGTTGACGAAGATGTTATCGCCCACGTTGAGCGTGGGATACATCGACGGCGAGGGGATCTTGAAGGCCTCGACGACGAAGGTGCGAATCACCACGGCGACGAGCACCGCGAACACGATGGCCTCAGTGTACTCGCGGAGGGTGCCCTTGCGCGAGCCGCCGAGGTGGAGCGTGAGCATGCGGTCGAAGTCGCGCACGGCGCGCCCGGCCTCGTCGGCGTTCTTGGCGGCGATGGCGTCGGAGACGCGCTTCGAAGCGGTCTCGACCTCGGCGCGCTTCTCCGCCGCGAGTTTCGAGCCCCGGAGGAGCTTCTCGCTCTCCTGCTGGAGCTCTCGGGCCTCGGCGGCCACGGTGCGCAGCTCGCGCACCCCGTCGGCGCTCTTGGAGCCGTAGATGCGGTCTCGCACCCCGAGCACCACGATTTCGAACACCGCGAAGGCGAGGAGCCAGCGCCAGGGGTCCGGCGCCTCGATCACCCGCATGGCCGCCAGGCCGAACACCAGGGCGGTCGCGAGCACGGCAGGGATCACGATGTACCAGGTGAGGTACCAGAGCCGGTCCTGCCACGAGCTTTCGTTCATTGGTGTGAGTGCTCCATCGTCGGGCGCGCTACCGCGCCCTTAGACCGAGCGCGGACGGGTGGTATCAGTCGATCTTGAGGATCGCAAGAAACGCCTCCTGCGGGATCTCGACGGAGCCCACAGACTTCATGCGCTTCTTGCCCTCCTTCTGCTTCTCGAGGAGCTTGCGCTTGCGCGAGATGTCGCCGCCGTAGCACTTGGCGGTCACGTTCTTTCGCAGGGCGCTGAGGGTCTCGCGGGCGATCACCTTGCCGCCGATCGCCGCCTGAATGGCGACCTCGTACTGCTGCCGGTGGATCACCTCTTTGAGCTTCTCGGCGAGCTCGCGGCCGCGCTTGTGCGCCTTCTCTTTGTGAATGATCACCGTGAGGGCGTCGACGGCCTCGCCGTTCACCATGAGGTCGACGCGCACGAGCGAGCCCTCGCGGTACCCGAGGAGCTCATAGTCCATCGAGGCGTAGCCCTTCGACGAGCTCTTGAGCTTGTCGAAGAAGTCGAACACCACCTCGTTGAGGGGCATCTCGTAGGTGAGAATCACACGCTCGGTACCCACGTACTGCATGCCCACCTGCACGCCGCGCCGATCCTGGCACAGCTGCATGATGGCCCCCACGGCCGCCACGGGCGTGTGGAGGGTGAGCTTGAGGAAGGGCTCCTCGATCACGTCGATGCGCCCGGCGTCGGGGAGTCGCGCGGGGTTCTCGACGTCCACCGTCTCGCCGTTCTTGAGGCGCACCTTGTAGACCACCGACGGGGCGGTGATGATGAGGTCGAGGTTGTACTCGCGCTCGAGCCTCTCTTGAATGATCTCCATGTGGAGAAGACCGAGGAAGCCGCAGCGAAACCCGAAGCCGAGGGCCTCGGAGGTGTCGGGCTCGAAGCGAAACGACGCGTCGTTGAGGCGCAGCTTCTCGAGGGCGTCGCGGAGGTTCGGGTAGTCCGAGCTGTCGGTGGGGTAGATGCCCGCGAACACCATGGGCTTCACATCTTTGAAGCCCGGGAGGGGTGCGTCGCAGCGGCGCTTGGGGTGGGTTACGGTGTCGCCGATCTTGGTGTCGTGCACCGAGCGCACGTTGGCGGCGACGAAGCCCACCTCGCCGGGCCCGAGCTCGTCGAGCGAGATGGCGTGCGGGGTGAACACCCCCATCTCAACCACCTCGTACTCGCGCTGGGTGGCCATGAAGTAGATCTTGTCGCCCTTGCGGAGCGTGCCCTCGATGACACGGAGCACCACGACGGCGCCGCGGTACGAGTCGTACCAGCTGTCGAAGAGGAGGGCCTTGAGGGGCGCCGCGGGGTCGCCCTTCGGGGGCTTCACGCGGGCTACGACGGCCTCGAGAATGTCGCGGATGCCGATGCCCGTCTTGCCGCTGGCCAAGATGGCCTTGGAGCAGTCGAGGCCGACGACGTCTTCGATCTCGGCGCGCGTGCGGTCGGTGTCGGCCGACGGGAGGTCGACCTTGTTGAGCACCGGGATCACCTCGAGGTTGGCCTCGACGGCGAGGTACACGTTGGCGAGCGTCTGCGCCTCGACGCCCTGTGTGGCGTCGACGACGAGGAGCGCGCCCTCGCAGGCCTGGAGCGAGCGCGAGACCTCGTAGGTGAAGTCGACGTGGCCGGGCGTGTCGATGAGGTTGACCTGGTACGTGACACCGTCGTCGGCGAGGTACCCGATGCGTACGTGCTGCGCCTTGATGGTGATGCCGCGCTCGCGCTCGATGTCCATCTTGTCGAGAAACTGGGCGACGAGCTCGCGCGACGAGAGCGCGCCGGTGTACTCGAGGATGCGGTCGGCCAGGGTGCTCTTGCCGTGGTCGATGTGCGCGATGATCGAGAAGTTTCGAATGCGTGAGGGGTCGGTCGGCATAGACGTAGGGGCCGCGTCTCTAGCAGGTTTCCCGCGCGCACACAGCCCCTACCGCGAACACGACCCGTGAGGGCGCGGATCGAACGGCGGAGCGGGGGGCGGTGATCGGCGAAACTGGGAGGGAGACTGCGAGGGGCTCAGCCGTTGCCGCTGGCCTTGCGGCCCACGGTGGCGTCGAGCGCGAGCTGGCCGGGGAGCTTGTCGGCGTGCTTCTGGAGCACGAGGTCGATGCCCTCGCGGATGTACTCCGCCATCGGCACCTTGGTGCGCTCGTTGAGCAGCTTGAGTAGCTCGAGCTGCTCGGGTTCGATGTAGATGGTCGTCGAGACCTTCTTGCGGGCCATCGCTCGTCGTCCCGGTCTCCGCCACAAATCGGGCGGGGATGAGGAAGGTGCCGTCAGATCGATCGTGGGCTCGCTCCGCACAAGATCCGTCGCCGGGAGATCACCGGCTTTGTCATTCTCGTTCTTGTGCATAACGAATCTCGACCGTGAATGTACCCTAGATGCCGGTACGTGCACTGTCAATGCGCTGGATACCCCACCACGCAGCGTCAGCGGAAACATGGCCCCCCGATGATTTTATTGGATTCTGGGCATGAAGCAGTTGACGCGCGGGGCAAAGGTGGGCGCGCGCGCCCCGCGGCGCATCCGCGGCTTGCGCGTGAAGCGTTAGTCTTTCTAGAGTAGGTCGTCGGATCGGGTTCGAGGACGGACGGAGATGTCATGAGACGTTGCGGTGTGTTGATGGGGGTGGTCGCGGGGCTCCTCGCGTGCAGCGGAGAGAACGCGACGGGGGCGGTGGGGCGCCGCACAGGGAGCGCTGAGGCCGCCCACGAGCCCCAGGGCGAGCCCATGCCCCACCAGGATTGCACGGCCGCGGGCGGTGACATTCAAACGCTCGACGTGAACAACGACGGCCAGCCCGACGTGCGCACCGTGATGGAGGGCGGCCACCCGAAGTGCCGCGAGACCGACGCCAACTTCGACGGCCGCGTCGACATCTACCGCTGGTTCGACGCAGCCTCGGGCTTCGTGACGCGCGTCGAAGACGACTACGACTTCGACGGCCGCATCGACGTGGTGGGCACCTGGGCCAACAACCAGCCCGCCCGCGACATTCTCGACACCAACTTCGACGGCCGCACCGACACGTGGCGCGACTACCAGAACGGTCGCATCTCCGAGCTCCGCCGCGACTCCGACGGCGACGGTCGCGTCGACACGTGGGAGCGCTTCGACGCCACAGGCGCGGCGACCTACTCGGCCGTCGACGCCAACCACGACGGCGAGCCCGACAGCCCGCCGGCAGCCGCGGCTGCCGCGACGCCCGCTGCCGCGACGCCCGCTGCCGCGACGCCCGCTGCCGCGACGCCCGCTGCCGCGACGCCCGCTGC
>CANMAT010000455.1 GCA_947494865.1 Deltaproteobacteria bacterium | reverse complement strand
TCGGGTCAGCGCGAGCCCGCGGGGCCCCACGAGCTCGATCGGCACTTCAATTTCAGCCCCGCGGCGGCCTCGTGGTGCTGGGGCACCGCGTACACCGACGACCCCGTCGACCCCGCCGGGGCCCACAACCAGATCGCGATGGTGGTCACGCTGCGCAAGATTCGCGAGCAGGTTTCGGGGGCGCTGCCGGCGCTCACGCGCGCCACCCATTTCAGCCGCAGCCACCTCGGCGTCGAGATGCACCGCGGGGGGCTCTACGTGTGGCGCGTCGCGTACGCGCCGACGGCCGCGGCGGGCGACGCGGTCGCGCGCTTCAACGCCGCGACGGGGTACCGGCTGCCTGTTGATCTTCCGATCGACGTGGCGGCGGCGGTGCATGGCTTCGAGTGGCTCGACGAGGCCTGGGTCGACCGCGAGCTCGCGGCCTCGACGGACGACGATCGCACGGCGGGCCTCTTGCGCGTCGCGCTCGCGCTCGCGCACGACGACCTGCGGCGCGCCTCGGAGGTGCTGCGGCGCTACGCCGACCACCCGGCGGTGACGGTGCGCGGCACGCTCCTCAACGCGGCCATCGACTACAACTGGGAGTGGTTTCTCGAGTCGCTCGCGTGCGTCGAGCGCGACGACGACCTGCGCGAGGTGGCGCTCGCGGCGCTCGCGACGGGGGTGGCTCCGCCCGCGGTGAGCGACATGGGCGAGCCCCTCGATGTCTATGGCAGCGGCGGCGACGAGGGCGACGTCGACAGCGACGATCAAGAGGAGGACGCGTGAGCGACGCGACGGTGATTCTGGGCCCCGACGCGGGCTACGAGGCGCTCGACGCGCGGGCCGCGGCCGAGGGCTTTGTGCGCGCGGCCTCGCAGATGCGCCTCCACGAGCGCGCGCGGGCCGTGCAGTGGGAGCGCGCGGGCGCGCGGGTGTCGTACATCGAAGACCACCTGCGGGGCGTGCGGTACCTCTACGGCGAGGCGGGCGCGGTGGCGCGCATCGCCGACGGCTTCGAGCGCGTGACGCGCGAGGCCCTCGAGGCAGACGCGTCGGGCGGCGAGGTGCGCGCGGCGCTGGCGGCGCTGCAGGGGCTCTGCGTGCTCGACGGGTCGTCGCCGGGCCCCGTGCTCGCGGCGCGCCTCGAGGCGCTCTCGCGGCACGACGAGCTCGCGGTGCGCCGCGCGGTGCTGCGCATGATGGCCTTCGGCGCGGGGCGCGCGATGCTCGACGTGGTGAAGCGCGCGGCGCGCGTCGAGGTCGACGCCACGCTGCGTGCGCAGTGGCGCGCGCTCGCGAAGGCCATCGGCGACGCGAACTGACTCAGGGTTCGCGCAGCCGCGGGTGCGCGTCGGGGCCCGGCGACACGGGCTCTTGCATGCGCATGCGGTGGGCGAGGTCGATGGAGGGGCGCACGTCGTCGAGGCCGAAGCCGCGGCCCGCGAGCACCTCGCGGTACACGACGGTGTGCAGGTCGGTGAAGCCCTCAGAGAACTCGACCTCTTCGCCGTCGACGGTGATCGAGCGGAAGGTGGCGCGGCCCCCGGGCTCGGGCGAAAAGGGGAGGTCTCTCGCGTCGACGGAGAGGAACCATCGCACGCGCGCGCGCTCGAGGGCGATGGCGCCGGCCATGCGCCGCGGCTGCTTGAGGTGGACCTCTTGCGACTCGACGTCGCCGAAGAGCCACACGAGCAGGTCGAAGAAGTGAATGCCGATGTTGGTGGGGATGCCGCCGGACTTCTCGATGGAGCCCTTCCACGACACGTCGTACCAGGCGCCGCGCGCGGTGACGTAGGTGAGCACCACGTCGTGGGCCTTGCCCGGCCGCTCGGCGCGCAATCGCTCGCGCAGCGCGATGAGCTTCGCGTGCGTGCGGAGCTGGAGCACGGTGTAGATGCGTCGGCCCGTCTCGGCCTCGAGCTCGCGGAGGAGGTCGAGGTTCCACGGGTTGATGACCAGGGGCTTCTCGCAGATTACGTCGGCGCCGACGCGCAGCCCGAGGCGGCAGTGGGCGTCGTGGAGGTAGTTGGGCGAGCACACCGTGAGGTAGTGAACGCGGTCGCCCTCGGCCCCGCGGCGGAGCTTCTCGAGGTGCCGATCGAAGCGCTCGACCTCGGTGAAGAAGCGCACATCGAACGAGAACTGGTCGAGCACGCCAACGGAGTCTTTGGGGTCGACGGCGGCGACGAGGCGGTTGCCCGTGTCGCGGATGGCGCGCAGGTGCCGCGGGGCGATGTAGCCCCCGACGCCCGTGACGGCGAAGTTCTTCACGCGGTGTGATCCCACGAGGCGACGAGGGCGCGCGCCTCGACGATGTTGTCTTCGATGGAGCAGTAGGTCCATCCGCCGTAGCGGCCGATGGCGTACACGCCGTGGGCGCGGAGCTCGGCCGAGAGGCGCTTGTGGGCGGCCATGGAGCCGCGGGTGATGTGCACGTACGCCGGGTCCATCACGACGGAGTGCTTCGACACGAGCTGGTGGCCGTCGGTGACGCCCTCGCGCGCGAGGTCGGCGAGCACGCGCGGGAGCATGGCCTCGGCGTCGACGGCGGCGTCGCGGGGATAGCCGAGCTCGACGTAGAGGCTCAGGCGGTCGGTGTCGAAGATGTTGTCGTAGAAGCCCACGCGGTAGAAGCTCGTGGCGCGGTCGGGGAAGTACGTCCAATGGACGTCGCGGGGCCCCTTGCGGTCGAAGCCGAGGTTGAAGACGAGCACCTTGTTCCAGGTGAACACGGCGGGGTCGTGGGCGACGTCGCAGAGGGCCGCGAGGCGGTTGAAGGGCGCCGACGACACGAGGCGCTCGAAGCGAACCTCGCGCTTCGTGGTGCGCGCGACGCGGGCCGCGAGGTCGACGGAGACGAGGGCCTCTTCGAGCGCGATGGCCTCGGGGCGCACGGCCGACGCGAGGGCGTTCACGTACTCGATGGCGCCGCCTTCGGGGTAGGTGAAGGCCGAGTTGTAGCTCGCGTTGTCGGGCGCCTTCATGTTGCGCACGATGTCGGTGAGGTTGGCGTGCGGGAAGAAGCGCCCCATGGCGTCGCGGTCGAGGGCGCCGAGGTCGCACGCGTAGAGCTTCTCGTTGTAGGGGATGAGAAACTTCTCGGCGATCGACCGGCCGAAGCGCGCGTAGAGCATCTCTTTGAAGCTCTGCGCCTCGGGCGCAGCGGGGCCGTCGGGGTGCTGCGCGAAGTAGAGGTCGTGCAGGCAGTCGATGAACTCGTCTTGCGGCAGCTGGTGGATGTTCTTCTGAAAGGGAAAGTCGACGCTGCGCCCCTTGTAGGCGATGAACGACTTCTTCTCGACGGTGAGAATCTTCTGGCCCGGCATGCGCGCGCGCAGCCACGCCTCGATGTCGGGGTGCTTGAAGTGAAAGAAGTGCCCCGAGTAATCCCACACGAAGCCGTCTTGCTTGACGGTCTTGCAGTAGCCGCCGATGGCGCGGTCTGCCTCGAGCACCAGGTAGTCGCGCTCGCCGAGCGCCGCGGCCGTGGCGAGCCCGCTGATGCCCGCGCCCACGATGAGCGTCTGCACTGAGTCCATAGGCGCGCGACCTTACAAGATTTGCCGCGTGGCCCACCACGCACTTCGCACCCGCCGCGCCCCTCGGCGCCGCCGAAAGCGCCACTGCGGGGCGCCGCGCCACGGGCCCGACCGCGCGGATTTTTGCGCCGCGCTCGATCGCGCGCCGAGAAACGCGCTTTCTCGATGCGGGCGCGGCGGTTGCTCAGGGAGGCGCAGCCGCAAGGAGGCGCTCCGCCGTGCATACCAAGACCATTCTCTCGAGCCTGGCGATCACACTGTTTCCCGCCGCTCTCGCGGCACAGACGCCCCCGGTGGTGCCTGTGCTCGACAGCGCGACGCGCGCGCGGGTGCTCGCCATTCTCACGAGCCCCGCGGGCTCGGTGAACTACCGCGACGCCTTCGCCAAGATCGGCGACAGCATCACGGAGTCGGGATCGTTTCTCAAAGACGTGGGGTGCATGCGCCCGCCGGACCCGGCCTACTACGGCGCGTACGCTTCGCTCATCCCGACGGTGAGCTACTTTCAATCGCGCACCTACGGCGCGGGGTACACCGACTCGTGGTGCGGCGTGCCCGACTCGTTCACGCGCGCCAGCGTGGCCTCGATGAGCGGCATGACGTCGTCGTTCGCGTTCTCGTCGACGTCGGTGTGCCCGTCGCCCTTCACCACCGTGCTGCGCTGCGAGTACTACCGCATGCGCCCGTCGTACGCGCTCATCATGTTTGGCACCAACGACGTGCTCGCGAACATCAACGCGACGCTCGCCGACGCCCTCGCGCGCTACCGCACCAACATGCAGAACATCGTGGCGCAGTCGATCACCGACGGCGTCGTGCCGGTGCTCAGCACCATCCCGCCGCTCGTGCGTTCGAGCGAGGTGACGCAGGCGATGGTCGACCGCGTCGTCTCCTACAACCAGGTCGTGATCGAGGTCGCCGCGGCCGACAGCGTTCCGCTCTGGAACTACCACCGCGCCCTCGTCGAGCTCGGCGCGGGCGACAACTACGGCGTGAGCAGCGACGGCATCCACCCGAGCATCTACCGCGGCAGCGACGGCGCGAACTTCACCGCCGCTGCGCT
>CANMAT010000454.1 GCA_947494865.1 Deltaproteobacteria bacterium | reverse complement strand
CGGCGACGACGTCGACCACCGCGTGATGGAGTACCTCATGGCCGAGTTCCGCAAGGAGCACGGCGTCGACCTCGCGAAAGACAAGATGGCGCTCCAGCGCATCCGCGATGCGTCGGAGAAGGCCAAGATCGAGCTGTCGTCGATGCAGGAGACCACGGTCAACCTGCCGTACATCACCGCGGCCGGCGCCACGCCGCTGCACATGAACATCCGCGTCACGCGCTCGAAGCTCGAGCAGATGATCGAAGACCTCGTCGAGCGCTCGCTCGAGGCCTGCCGCCGCGCCCTCAAAGACGCCGACAAGCGCCCCGGTGACATCAACGAGGTCGTGCTCGTCGGCGGCTCCACGCGCATCCCGCTCGTGCTCAAGAAGGTGAAGGAGTACTTCGGCAAGGAGCCCAACCGCTCGGTGAACCCCGACGAGGTCGTGGCCATCGGCGCCGCGGTGCAGGGCGCCATTCTCACGGGCGAGGTGAAGGACATGCTCCTCCTCGACGTGACGCCCCTCTCCCTCGGCGTCGAGACCAAGGGCGGGATCTTCACCGCGCTCATCCCGCGCAACACCACCATCCCCACGTCGAAGAGCGAGATCTTCTCGACCGCGAGCGACAACCAGACGCAGGTCGAGGTGCACGTGCTCCAGGGCGAGCGCCCCATGGCGCGCGACAACAAGAGCCTCGGCCGCTTCGAGCTCAAGGGCATCCCCGCGGCGCCGCAGGGCGTGCCGAAGATCAAGGTGTCGTTCGACATCGACGCCAACGGCATCCTGCAGGTGAGCGCCAAGGACGAGGCCACGGGCACCTCGCACAAGATCACCATCACCGCGGGCTCGGGGCTCGCGAAAGATGAGGTCGAGCGCATGGTGCGCGAGGCGCAGTCGCACGAGGCCGAAGACAAGCGCCGCCGCGACGAGGCCGAAGACCGCAACAAGCTCGACGCGCTCACCTACCAGGTCGAGAAGACACTGCGCGATCACAAGGACAAGATCCCCGCCGAAGACGCGTCGACCCTCGACGGCGCCGTGCGCGAGGCCCGCTCGGCCATCGAGCGCCAGGACGGCGCCGCGGTGAAGGCCGCGCTCGACAAGCTCCAGACCGAGTCGCACCGCATCGCCTCGATGCTCTACCAGCAGACGGGCCAGGAGGGCGGCGACGCACCCCCCACCGCGAGCGGCGGCGCCGCGGCCCCTGCGGGAGAGAAGAAGCGCGACGACGTGATCGACGCCGAGTTCGAAGAGAACAAGTGACGCTCACCGCGCGGTAGACCGCCGCGACGACGACGCCCCCGCATCGAAGCGCACGCGCGCTCGACCGGGGGCGTTGGCGTTTCGAAGACCCGCGGGGAGCGTCGAAGCCCCCCCGCGCGATCGGTCAGCCGTAGATCGTGCCGACCTCGTCGAAGAGCTCTTGCGCGCGGTCTTCGTCGATCTCGAGCGCCTCGGAGATGGCGTTGTAGGCCTCGCCCTCGTCGTCTTCGCCGTACTCGCCGTCGGCCACGAGCACCGCGCACGCCACCTGGAAGGCCACCTCGCGGAGGTCTTCGGTGACGAGGTTGGCGCTGAGCGCCTCGAGGCGCGCGTCGACGCCCTGGTCGACCAGCATCTCCACCGACTCGGTGATGATGGCCCGAACCTGCTTGTTGCTCACCTGACCGTCGAGAAAGCCCGAGATCACGTCGGCCACCTGGTCGTACTCGTCGGCGGTGATCTCGCCGTCGGCCGCGGCCATGAGAACCCCCGCATCGACCAGGCCCTGCAGCGTCATCGCGGTCAGCTCGATCCGCCGCTCCATCGCGCGCTTGCGCTCACGTCGCTTGAACATCGTCGTCGTGCTCCCTCTCGTCGCTCGTTCCCCAAACTTCCCCGCGAGAGAGCCTCACGGCACCGCCCCTGTCAACGCCCAACCTCTGCCCCACACGTCGCGTGGGTGGGGACTCTTCGTCGCGCAACGGCGCTGAGCATTCGGTACGATCGCCCCGATGGCACCCACTCCCTCCGCTCGCCACGGTGTGACTCTGCTCGGCGCCGCGGCGCTCGCGCTCGTTTGCCCGTCGCTCGCCTCGGCGCAGTCGCACGGCAACCACCGCGGGCGCCAGAGCGCCCCCGCAGCGCCTACGCCCGCCCCCGCGCCCGCAGCCGCGCCGGGGTTTCCCGCGCAGCCCGCGGGGCAGGCGCGCATCGTGGTGCTCAACCTCTCGTGGACCGACCGCGCGCGCCCCCTCTCCATCTGGAGCAGCCGCTCGGGCTACGCGCCGTGGGTCACCGACCTCGCGTACCCCAACGCGGCCTACGTCGACGTCGCGCCGGGCTCGCAGGGCTACGTCCCGCGCCTCGCGGGCATGGAGGCTCCCACCGTGCAACACCTGGGGTGGAACTCGGGCGCGGGCAACCTCCTCGCGGGCCACGTGTACTTCATCGTCGCCCCGCAGCCCAGCCCCGCCGACCGCGCCGCTACGCGCATCGAGGCCGCCTCGACGGCCGCCCCCACCGACGGCAACGCCGCGCTCCGCGTCATGGGCGCGTGGGCCATCAACCGCACCATCGACGTGTGCGTGCGCGCCGACGGCGCCGAGCGCCCCGTCGTGGCCAACCTCGGCGGCCGCGGCTACTTCGGCACCCCCGGGCCGCGCGCCCCCAACGTGCAGAACCTCCCGCCCGGCGCCACCGAGCTCATCCTTCACCTCTCGACGGGCACCGCCTGCGCGGGGGCGCCCCTCGGACGTCTGAACACCGCCCTCACCGCGGGGCAGTCGTACGCGCTCTTCCTCCACGGCGAGGCCGAGACCTCGCTCGCGGGCGCCCTCTGCCGCGAGTCGGGCGCGGGCTGCGAGCCCGTCACCGTCACGCACTGATCTTCGCGATACGCTCGCGCGCCGTGGCGCTCTCTGCGCGCGCGTCGCGCCTCTTCTCCCCGTTCGGGGCCATCGTGGCGCCCGCGCTCGCGATCGTGGTGATCATCGCGGCGCCGAGGAGCAGCGCGCGCTCGACCCCGGCGACCCTGAGGCCCGCATCGGGCGCATGTACCGCTGAGCGCACGCTACGAACGCCGCATCTACACCCGTAGAGACACCGCGCGCACGCTGCGAGCGCCGCATCTACACCCGTAGAGCCGCCCCTCGCACGCTGCGAACGACGCATCTACACCCGTAGAGCCGCCCCTCGCACGCTGCGCGCGCAGCATCTACACCCGTAGCTCAGTCTTTTACGTTGGTGAGGCGCGTAATGGCGGCCACGAACACGGCGCCGGTGATCGCGCCGCCCACGTGCGTGAGGTGCGACACGCCGTCTTGTGCGCCCAGGCGCTCGGTCTCTTCGATGATCTGCGCCACCACGAACTGCCCCAAGATGAGCACCTCGAGGAGGCGCCGCCACTCGAGGCGCAGGCGCAACAGAACGCTCACGATGAAGAGCCCGAACACCGCGCCCGACGCGCCGATGAGCGTGCCCTCGTGGAGCATCCACGCGGAGATCACGTTGGCCCCGAGGCCGCACCCGATGAACGCGAGCACCACGCCCAGCGATCCGATGCGCTCCTCGACCAGTCTGCCGAAGAGAAACAAAAAGAACAGGTTGCCCGACAGGTGCTCCCAGTCGCCGTGGCAGAAGATGGCGGTGAGATACTGAAACCACCGGCCGCCTTCGAGGGGCAGGTAGAAGTTCTGCATCGCGGGCAGGTGCGCGAGGTGGTCGGCCACGTAGCCCGCGAGGCTCAGCGCGATGAGCGCGAACACGCCGTCGTCGACGGAGACGCTGCCTGACTTCTCTGCGGCCACTGCGGGCGACTGCACACCAGCGCGCCCGCGCGGTCAAAGAAGCGGCAAGACTACGAGCGCGCCTTGAGCCGCGCCTCGCGCGCGTGACGCTCCTGCGGGTGCTCGTTGTAGTAGGTCTCCACGCTCTCGCGCGTGAGCTCGATCTCGATGAGGCCCTCGCGCTCGACCTTCGCCTGACAGCCCAGGCGCGAGCAGAACTCGACCGCGAAGGCCTTGTCGAGAATGTCTTGCTCCTCGTCTTCTGACTCGCTCAAAAGGTTGGACCCCTTGCGCACGTACACGTGGCAGGTGGAGCAGGCGCACACGCCGCCGCAGGCGCTCCCCTCGGGCGCGTGGGCCCTCTGGGCGGCCTGGAGCAGCGTGGTGCCCGCGGGGACGTCGACCTCCACGGGTCCGTCGTCGGTGTTGAGAAAGCGCACGGTGGCCATCAGCGTCTCCGTCAGTGCGAGTGCCCGTCACCGACGAGGTGCGGGTGCGCGGGGCGCGCGTCGAGCTCGTCTTCGAACTCCTTGAGCGCGTGCCCCGACATGGCGCGCTTCACCGCGCGGTTCATCCGTCGCTCGGCGAGCGGCGTGGCCGCCCGGTCGAGCCCCTCGGTGCGGTGGTGAATGGCGTTGCGATCGCCCTTCGCCACCGCGTCGCGCAGCGCCGCGAGGGCGCCGTCGAGCTCGGCGCGCTCGTCCTCATCGAGGAGATCGCCGTCGATGCCGACGGCCTTCTGCGTCGCCGCGATCACCTGCTCGGCCTCGATCACGCGCTCGCGGAGCTGTCGCGCCGCGAGGTCGCTCTCGGCGAACTCGAACGACTCCATGAGCATG
>CANMAT010000453.1 GCA_947494865.1 Deltaproteobacteria bacterium | reverse complement strand
GCTCACGTCGGGCACGTCGTCGTGGGGCGTAGCGCCCGCGAAGAAGCGCGTCGACGACCAGTAGCAGTCGTACTCGGGGTCGCCCGGCGCGGGGTAGTGTCCGAGGCGCGCGCGCGCCATCGCCGGGAGCAGCGAGGCCACGGGCACCGACGCCCCGCGCGCGGCGGCGAACGCGCCGCGAACGTCGTCTTCGACGTTGCCCACGCTCCAGTAGCGCACCATGGGCTCGAGGTCGCCGGCGGCGGGCACGCGCAGCGCCGCGTCGAGCGTGTAGCGCGCGTAGAGGGTGGTCACGGCCTCGAGGCGCTCGCCGTCGGTCGCGAGCTGGTTGCACAGCCAGCTCAGGTCGGAGAAGGCGTAGGAGCCATCGAGCGTCCAGGTGGCGCGGCCGATGAGCTCGCGCACGCGGGGGTTCACGTGGGCCATGGCGGTCCACGGGCCCATCTCGGCGGGGCGCAGCGCGGCGAGGGTGTGGAGGCGGTTCTCCTTCGCGCGCGACAGCTCGGCGTAGAGCGCGCTGCGCGCCCCGCGCGACAGCGACGCGATGAGCGCCCCGTCGGGCGTCACGATGCAGCCCGTGTAGTCGCAGCGCGTGAGGCCGCGCGCCTGCTCGACCTGCGCGGCGTCCATCCCCGACGCCGTGAGCACCGACGCGACCGCGCCGGCCGCGCGCCCGCGAAACACCCACGGCTCCTGCGCGCGCACGCACTCCGACGCCGACACGTAACGCGCCGGGAGGAGTCTCTCGACGTAGCGCGCGTCGAGCTCGCCCGGGCGCGCGGGGCCCGTCGGACGGTGAGAGGGCGGCACGGCGTCGTCGCTCGATCGCACCGCCGCGGCGGCGCCCCGCGGCGCACGCGAGCGCGACAGGGTGAGCCCCAGGAAGCTCGCCACGCACAGCGCCGCGAACAGCCACGCCGCGCGGCCGCGAGGCTCCGGCGCGGGCGTCGACGCGCGAGGCTCCGCGGGCGGCTTCGGAGCAGGCGCCGCGACGTCGCGCGCGCGCCGTCGCTTGCGATCGGTCTTCGAAGAAGGTGCCATAAATCTCTCTGCGCGCTGAGCGCGCGACGCGAACCCTAGTCGAGTCTTCGCGTCGGCGGGATATGTCACTCAGGTCGCAGGTGCGCACCCTTCGCCGCACGGCAAGAGTGCGGAAAAACGCTTATGTGCAAGCGTTTGCGCGCAGTGCGAAGCGCGCATACACCGTGCGCGCGCGTCACGCCCCGGCGATCACCCGGGCGACGGCGTCGGGGGCCTCGAGCACCGCGTTGTGGCCGACGCCCTCGACGACGGTGTGCACAACGCCCGATCGCATGCGCAGCACCTCGCGCGCGATGGCGGTGAACTTGTCGTCGCGCGCGCCCGTGACGAGCGCGATGGGCACCGTGCTCCGCGCGAGGGCGGCGCGGTACGAGGGCATCTGCCCGAGGCCCAGCGCGCGCAGCGACCAGGCGAGGCCCTTCGCCGTGTGCTGCGTGCGCCAGGCGCGCTGCGGCGCGAGGCGCTCGGGCGGCAGCGTGCGCTGCGAGTCGAAGAGGGGAATGGACTCCCACGCGTCGACGAAGCGCGCCACGCCGTCGCGCTCGAGGGAGCGGGCGAGGGCGTCGTCGGAGCGCGCGCGGGCCTCGCGGTCGCGGGCGTCGTCGAGGCCGTACGACACGCCCACGAGCACCACGCGCGCCACGCGCCGCGGGTGGCGCAGCGCGATCGCGAGGGCCACGCGCGCGCCCAGCGAGTAGCCCACGAGCTCGGTGCGCTCGCCCGTGAGCGCCTGCGCGGCCACGGCGTCGACGACGTCTTCGAAGCTCCCCGGCGGGGTGAAGGGCGCAAGGCCGTGACCGGGCACCTGGAGGCAGCGCGCGTCGGCGTCGCCCGCGCGCTCCGTCACCTCGCGCCACGCCGCGGGGGCGCCGAGAAACCCGTGGAGGTAGACCCTGCTCACGCGCGCCAGCGGGCCGCGAGGGCGTCGCGCACCGCGGCGTGGGCCACGTCGCGCAAGAGGCGCCCCGCGCTCGGCTCGACCACGGCCTCGATCACCACCGGGCGCGTGATGGCGCGCGCGTCGTGGAGGGCGCGCGAGAGGTCCGTCGCCGAGGTTACGCGCACATAGGCGAGGCCGAAGGTGGCCGCGGCGTGCTCGAAGGACACGGGCTGCGGGGTGGTAAACATCTGTTCGAAGCGCTCGCCGAGGGGTGTGCCCGGCGCGGCCTGACGCCCGAGGGGGAGCTGTTCGAAGATGCGCCCGCCGCCGTTCTGCACCACCACGATGGCCAGCGGTGCGCCCGCGACGCGCGCGGCGTTGAGCCCGCCGAGGTCGTGGAGGGCCGAGAGGTCGCCGAGGTACACCGCCACGAGGCGCTCGCGCGGAGTGACCGAGCGCGCGCCCGCGGCGCCCGCCACGAGGCCGTCGATGCCGCTCGCGCCGCGCTGGTGGAGCACGCGCAGGGGGCCGCGCGCGAAGGTGGTGAAGGTGTCGACGTCCCTCGCGGGGAGGCTGTTTCCCACGCAGAGCACGGCGTCGTCGGGGAGGGTGTTGGCGAGCGTCCACGCGACGGACCCTTCGCTCCAGCGGGCGGCGAACTGCGCGCCGTCGAGGGCCGCGCCCGCGAGCGTCTGGGCCTCGGCGATGGCATCGCTCCAGGTGACGGTCTCGGCGCCGAGGGGGTGGCCGTCGAGGGCCGTGACGAGGGCGCGCGCGAGGTCGCCGGGCTCGGCCAGCACCACGCTCGCGGCGGTGCCGTGCGGGTCGGGCCAGCCGTGTGGGGCCACCACGTGGCGCGGCACCTCGCCGTGGTCGAGCACCCACGACGCGTACGACGGCGACGTGGGCGGGAGCCCCAGCTCGAGCACCAGGTCGGGCCGCGCGCGCTCGCGAAACGCCGGCGCGCGCAAGAGCGCGTCGAACGAGGGCACCGTCACCACCGAGCCCGCGGGGCCGAAGCGCAGCCCGCTCGTGGCCTCGGCCATGAGCACCGCGCCGGTGACCCGGCAGAGGTCCATCACGGCGGCGCGCGCGGTCGCCTCGCGCTCGGGGTCGTGCGTGAGCGTGGGGCCGCACACCACCCACGGGCGCCGACCGCGGCGGAGGGCCTTCGCGAGGGTGTCTACCGCGTCGCGCGACACGCCCGGCGCGGGCGTATACACGGCCGTGGCGCCGCGCGCGAGGAGGGCCTCGACGAGGGGCTCCCACACCTCGGCGGCGTCGACGTCGACGGGCTCGAGGGGCTTGCGAAAGCGGGCGTTGATGTGCACCGCGCCGGGCAGCGGCCACTGCGACCGGTGCACGCACTGCGCGGCGATGCGGGCTACCGCGCGCAGCGCCGAGGGGGCGGGGTTGGGCGTGCCGAGCTCGGCCTGGTGCCGCGCGTGGGCGCCCAGGAGGTCGCGCTGGTCGATGGTCTGCGGCGAGGCGCAGTCGTAGGCCTCCCACGGGCGGTCGGCGGTGATGCACACCATGGGGACGCCGGTGAGTGATGCCTCGATGGCCGCGGGGATCCAGTGCGCGCCCGCGGTGCCCGACGTGCACACGAGCGCCGTGGGGCGGCCCGTGGCGCGCGCCTGACCGAGCGCGAAGAAGCCCGCCACGCGCTCGTCGACGTGCACGTGGCACCGGAGGTTGCTCTCGGCCGCGGCGGCGAGGGCGAGGGGCGTGGAGCGCGAGCCGGGGCTCACCACGAGGTCGCGCACGCCCGCGTCGGCGAGCGCCCGCACGAAGAGCCGCGCCCAGGCGGTGTGGAGGTTGGTGGTCTGCATGGTGGTTACCCTCGGTCGTCGCGCGCTATACGCCGAGCGCGGCGCGCATGACGGACATCTTCGCGTCGGTCTCGCGCCACTCGGCGTCGACGTCGGAGCCCTCGACGAGCCCGGCGCCGGCGTAGGCCCACGCGCGGTCGCCGCGCACGACCGCCGAGCGAATGGCCACGAAGAACTCTCCGTCGCCACGGGCGTCGCACCACCCGATGGGACCCGCGTACCACCCGCGCGGGTGGGGCTCGCGCGCGGCGATCCACGCGAGGGCCTCCGCGCGGGGCGCTCCGCCGAGCGCGGGCGTGGGGTGCAACGCGCCTACCAGCGTGAGCGCGTGCGCACCATCGCGGAGCGTCGCGCGCATGGGCGTCCACAGGTGGTGCACGTTGCGGAGGGTGCGCACCGAGGGCTCTGCGGGGGCTTCGATCGACGACGCGAAGCTTTCGAGGGAGGCGCGCGCGCCGTCGACCACGAGGGCGTGCTCGCGGAGGTCTTTGGGGCTCGCGGCGAGGGCGCGCGCGCGGGCGTCGTCGTCGGCGGCGTCGAGGCCGCGGGGCGTCGAGCCCGCGAGGGCGTCGAGGGTGACCGCATCGCCGCGGCGCGCCACGAGGCGCTCGGGCGTGGCGCCCACGAGCACCGCGTCGCCGTGCTGCATCGCGAAGCGCACGCAGCCCGGCGCGGCGGCGTCGGCGAGGTCGTGGAGCACGCGCGCCAGGTGCCACGGCGCGTCGGCGCGCACCTCGGCGCGGCGCGCGGCGACGAGCTTCTGCGCGCGGCCCTCGCGTATCACGGCGAGCGCGTTGTGCACGAGGGCCGACCACGCCTCGCGGCCCTCGTCGCGGT
>CANMAT010000452.1 GCA_947494865.1 Deltaproteobacteria bacterium | reverse complement strand
CGCGTGAAGACGCACGCGATCGTGGGCTTCGTGGCGGTCACGCTCGTCGGGTGCGGCGCGCGCACGGGGCTACGCGTCGATCGCTTCGACGTGCCCGACGCGAGCGACGCGGTCGATGTCACCGACGCGGTCGACGTCACCGACGCGGTCGACGTCACCGACGTGGTCGACGCGCCCGACGCGTGTGTGCCGGTGCGCGACGCGTGCGAGGCCGCCGAGCGCTGTGGCGACGGCGCCGACAACGACTGCGACGGCGAGGTCGACGAGGGCTGTGTGTGCGATCCGGGCGCGGTGCAGCCTTGCTTCGCGGGGCCTCCGGGGCGCCGCAACGTGGGCGCGTGCCGCGACGGCGCGCAGCTCTGCGCGCTGACCGGGCGTTGGGGCGCGTGCGCGGGCGGCATCACCCCGCGACCCGACGTGTGCAACGGCGTCGACAACCTCTGCGACGGCTGCTCGCAGCAGAACGACTGCGAGATCGAGTGCCCCGAGCCCGGCGACCCGCGCGTGCCCGACGGGCGGCCGTTTCAAGACTACGCCCTGCGCGGGAGAGCCTTCTACGCAGGCCCCGCGCGCGCCTGGCGATGGACCGTCGAGGGCGGCCCGTGCGATCGCATCACGGCGCGCCCGAGCTTCACGGTGTTCGGCGCCAGCTCCGAGACGGGGTCGTTTCAGCCGCTACTCTCGGGCGACTACCGCGTCACGCTCACGGTGGTTACGGCGATGGGCCGCACGCTCTCGTGCACGTGGATCGTGCACATCGAGGGCCCCGGTTTGCGCGTGGAGATGTGCTACCCCGAGAGCAACACCATCGATCTCGATCTGTTTCTCTCGCGCCCTGGCCGCGCGGGCTCGTGGTACCCGATGGGGCGCGACGTGTTCTCTCCCACGCCCGACGCGTGCGGCTGGCACAACTGCGAGGCCACCGTTCGCGGCGCCGTGGGTTCGACGCTCGTGCCGCGCGCCGACTGGGGCTACGCGTCGTCGCCGCTCTCGGCCTGCGTCAACGGCCCCCACGGCCCCGAGTGGAGGGCCCTCGGCGCGTGCGCCAACCCGCGCCTCGACATCGACAACAACCTCTCGAAAGCCACCGGCGTGCCCGAGAACATCAACGTCGACGCCCCGCGTGAGGGCGAGACGTTTCGGGTCATGGTGCACAACTTCTCGGGCCAGCCCGCGAGGCCGCTCGTGAACATCTACTGCTCGGGGCGGCGCGTGGCCACGTACGGCTCGGCGCCCGACACCGTGGGCCGCTTCGCGGGCGACACCAACCCCCTCGTGGGCGCGATGTGGCGCGTGGTCGACGTGCGCACGCGCCTCGACGCGCGCGGCCGCACCACCTGCGACGTGGCGCCGGTGCACCCGCCGGGCACGACCGCGGGCTACGACGTGACCTACAACAACCCGCGCTTCTGAGAGGTCAGCGGCGCGGGCGGGGCGGGTGCTTGGTGCGCGCGCGCTCGCGGATGCGAATGGGCAGCGACCCCTTGCCCGCGGCGGGCGGTACGAGGCAGTGCGGCCCGGCGCCGATGAGGTCGCGGCGGCCCACCTTGGTGAGGGCCTCGCGCGCGTCGTCGTGCCACGTCGGGTCCCAGTACATGATGAGCGCCTTCTGGAGGTGCTTCTCGTGCAGGTCTTTGGCGGTGAACACGGGCGTGCGGGTGAGGGGGTCGAGGCCCGTGTGATACATCGCGGTGGCGATCGACATGGGGGTCGGAATGAAGTCTTGCACCTGCCGCGGGCGCATGTTGCGCGACTTGAGCCACAGGGCCAGATCGACCATGGCCGCGAGCGTTGAGCCCGGGTGCCCGGAGATGAAGTACGGCACCAGAAACTGGTTGCGGTTGCCGCCCTCGCTCGCGCACTGAAACTGCTCTTCGAAGCGCTCGTAGCTCTCGATGCCGGGCTTCTTCATCTTGTCGAGCACCTCGGGGTTCGAGTGCTCGGGGGCCACGGAGAGCTGGCCGCCGGTGTGGTGCAGCGCGAGCTCCTTCACGAACTCGGGCGAGCGCTCGGCGAGGTCGTAGCGGACGCCCGACGCGATCACGACCTTCTTCACCCCCTCTTCGCGCCGCACGCGCTTCATGAGCTGAATGAGGGGCCCGTGGTCGGTCACGAGGTTCTCGCAGATGCCCGGGTGAACGCACGAGAGGCGCCGGCACGCGTTCTCGATGCGCTCGTCTTTGCAGGCCATCTGGTACATGTTGGCCGTGGGGCCGCCGAGGTCGGAGACCACGCCCGCGAAGCCGTCCATTCTTCGCAGCGCGCGCACCTCTTTGAGAATGCTCTCGGGCGAGCGCGACGAGATGCGCCGCCCCTCGTGCTCGGTGATCGAGCAGAAGGTGCAGCCGCCGAAGCACCCGCGCATCGTCACGATGGAGTGCTTCACCGTCTCGTACGCGGGAATGGGCGCGTCGTAGCTCCAGTGGGGAACGCGCGTGAAGGGCAGGTCGTAGAGGGCGTCCATCTCGCTCGTCTCGAGCGGAATGGCGGGCGGGTTGAAGTACACCGCCTCGTGCCCGTGGGGCTGCACGAGGGGTCGCCCGTTGCCCGGGTTGGTCTCGTACTGAAACGCGCGCGACATCTCCGCGAAGGCCTCTTTCGAAGCGCAGACCTCCTCGTAGGTGGGCAAGAAGAGGGTGTCGCCGTCGTTCACGTGGCGGCTCCGCGGGAGCGCCTCCCACTCGCCCTTGCGCATCGCGTAGGCGGTGCCGCGCACGTCGCGGATCTCCTTCACGGTCTGGCCGTCGCGGAGGCGCTTCGCCACCTCCCACACGGGGCGCTCGCCCATGCCGAAGATGAGCAGGTCGCACTTCGCGTCGAGCACGACGGAGCGCTTCACCGAGTCGCTCCAGTAGTCGTAGTGGGCGATGCGCCGGAGCGAGGCCTCGATGCCCCCCAGCACGATGGGGACGCCCGGAAAGGCCTGCCGTGCGAGGTTCGAGTACACCGTGGCCGCGCGGTTGGGGCGCATGCCGGTGCGCCCGCCGGGCGAGTACTGATCCTCGGCGCGCACCTTCTTCTGCGCGGTGAGCTTGTTGAGCATCGAGTCGAGGTTGCCCGCGGTGATGCCCACCATGACGCGCGGAACGCCCATGCGGAGCACGTCGTCGGTGGTGCGCCAGTCGGGCTGCGCGATCATGCCGACGCGAAACCCGCGGGCCTCGAGGAAGCGCCCGATGAGCGCGCCTCCGAACGCCGGGTGGTCGACGTAGGCGTCGCCGTTGATGATCAGAATGTCGAGCGCGTCCCACCCGCGCGCGGTCATCTCTTCGCGGGTCGTGGGGAGAAACGTGCGGAGGTCGCGCGGGGTCGCGTGGGCGTTGCGTCGCAGGGGGACGAGCATAGGGGCCGTGGACTCTATGCGAACGGCGCCAAAGCGCCACAGCGCGCTCAGCGCGTGACGTCGGTGACGAACAGCTCGTGGAGGGCGCCGAGGCGCTCGACGGTGGCGCCACGGTCGTCGGGCGGCGACGCCGCGGTGTCGTCGAGGGCGCGCGCTACGCCCGCGGTGAACACCGCGCGATCGGCTTCGTTCAAGGCGAACGCGTCGACGGGGAGCTCGTTGCCTCGCGCGGCCAGGAGGCTCCACCGGGCGAGCACGGGCGCGAGCCCCACGATCGACTCGCGCGCCGCGAGGAGGCTCTGCGTCACGCGCGCGAAGGTGGCCTGGTCGGCCCGCCACGCGAACCCGTCGGACCAGCGAACGGTGTACTCCATCCCATCACGGTACGTCATCGCGGCGCCCGGGAGCGCACTACCACAACGGTGAAGGCCGTTGTGGCGACGGGGCGGACTCTTTGAGTACCGTTGCGCCGTGAGCGACGAGCGCTTCGGTCGGTATCGCCTCGTGCGCCGCATCGGCGCGGGCGGCATGGCCGAGGTGTTTCGCGCCGAGCTCGTGGGCGCCGAAGGGGTGACCCGCGAGCTCGTGGTGAAGAAGGTCCACCCGAGGCTCTCGCTCGACCCCGAGGCCGTGGCGATGTTCGTCGAGGAGGCCCGCGTCGCGGCGCGTCTGCACCACCCCAACGTGGTGCAGGTGTACGAGTTCGGCCGCGCGGGCGACGGCTACTTTCTCGCGATGGAGCTCGTCGACGGCTGCGACCTCGCCGCCCTCCTGCGCGGCGAGCGCCTGCCCGACGGCGCGCTCGCGTGGGCCTTCTCCGAGCTGCTCGCGGGCCTCGGCTACGTGCACGCCCTGCGAGACCCCGCGGGGCGCCCGCTGGGGCTCGTGCACCGCGACGTGTCTCCCCACAACGTGCTCGTGGGCGCCGCCGGCGAGGTGAAGCTCGCTGACTTCGGCATCGCCACGGTGAGCGCGCGCGTCGCCCCCGACGGGAGCGTGAAGGGCAAGTACGCGTACATGGCGCCCGAGCAGGCGCGCGGCGAGCCCGTCGACGCCCGCGCCGACCTCTTCGCCGTGGGCGCGATGCTCTACGAATCGCTCGCGGGGCGGCGGATGCACCCCGCCGGCGCCGACGACGGCCGCGTCCCCGACGCCGTGCGCGCGGGGCGCGTCGACCCCATCGCCGCCGTCGCGCCAGGGGTGCACGCCGCGCTCGCGGCCGTGGTGACGCGGGCCGTGGCGCCCGACGCGCG
>CANMAT010000451.1 GCA_947494865.1 Deltaproteobacteria bacterium | reverse complement strand
GGCGCCGCCGGTCATGAACACCACGCGGGCGCACAGGGCGGGGCTGTGTTGCTCCATCCACGCGTAGAGGTCCATGCCGGTGACCTCGGGCATGAGGAGGTCGCAGAGCACCACGTCCCACGCGGCGTCGAGGCCGAGGAGGCTCTGCGCCTCGCGGCCCGTCGCGGCGGTGACCACCTCGTAGCGCGTGGCCAGCAGCGACTGGAGCACCGTGCGCAGGTTGCGCTCGTCGTCGACCAGCAGGAGCCGCTGGCGCAGCGCGGGCGGCGACGAGGCCCGCGGCTCGACGGGGGGCGACGGGTCCGACGCCGACGCGGTGGCCGCGGGGAGCGCCACGGTGAAGGTGCTCCCCGCGCCGAGGGCGCTCTCGACCTCGATGCGCCCGCCGAACGCCGTCACGATCGAGTGGCAGATCGACAGCCCGAGGCCCGTGCCCTGGCCCGGCGCGCGCGTGGTGAAGAACGGGTCGAAGAGCCGCGCGACGTTCTCGGGCGCGATGCCCCCGCCGTCGTCGCGCACCTCGACGCGCACGTCGCCCTCGTGGGCGTAAACGCGCACGTACACCTCGTGGCGCTCGGCGTCGCCCTCGGGGATGGCGTGCGCGGCGTTCATCAAGAGGTTGAGAAACACCTGCGTGAGGCGCGCCTCGTTGGCCCGCACGCGCGGCACCCCGCTCACCTCGCGCACCACCGTGGCGCGGAAGCGCAGCTCGTTGGAGGCGAGCTTGAGCGCTGCGTCGACGGCGGCCACCACGTCGACGCGGGCCACCTCGTTCTGCAGCGCGCCCGCGAAGGTGCGCAGGTCGCGCACGATGCGCTGCACGCGGCGGGCGCCGTCGATGGCGTCGTCGACGCTCTTCTGAAGCCCCGCGGGCCCCCCCGGCGCGCGCGCCTCGGAGGCCACGCGCTCGAGGTTGAGCAGCGCGTAGGCGAGGGGGTTGTTGATCTCGTGGGCGACGCCCGCGGCCAGGAGCCCCACGCTCGCGAGGCGCTCCGACTGGGCGAGGCGCGCCTGCATGCGCTCGCGCTCGGTGATGTCGCGCGCGATGGCGAGGAGCGACGGCTGCCCGTCGAAGCGCAGCGGCAGGGCCACCACCTCGGCCACGAAGGAGCTCCCGTCGCGCCGCATGAGGCGCTCGCGCTGCATCGCCGCGGCCACGCCCGTGCGCGACATGGTGCGAATGCGCTCGATCACCATAGGACGATCGTCGGGGTGCACGATCTCGATGATGGGCGAGCCTACGAGGTCGGGCGCGCCCGCGCAGCCCATGGTGCGCGCGGCCGTCGAGTTGGCGTACACGATGCGGCCCTCGCGGTGCACCACCACGGCGTCGGGCAGCACGTCGAGGAGGGAGCGAAAGCTCTCTTCTGCGCGCCGCGCCGCCTCGACGGCCTCGTGGCGCGCGGTCACGTCGCGCACGATCGCGAGGTAGCGCCCGTCGTCGGTGCGGGTCGTCGAGATCTCGGCCACGAAGGTCGACCCGTCGCCGCGCACCATGCGCCGCTCGGAGATGAACGCCCCGCCCTCGGTGACGCGATCGAGCGCGAGGGGGCGCGCGCTGAGGTCGTCGGGGGCGATCATCGCGCGCAGGTGCGCACCGATGATGGCCTCGCGGGAGCGCCCGAGGAGCCCGCACCCGCGGCGGTTTACGTCGAGGTAGACACCCGTGGAGTCCGCGACAAAAATACCGTCCGAGGCCTGGTCCATCCACGATCGGATGAGGTGCCAGTGGGGGTCTTCCATGGTTGCACGTCCCGCGTCGTTGCGGCCGCACGGTACGACATCGTGCCGCGAAACACACCCTCGCGTGATAAGTGCTCCGCGTGCGCCTCGTGATCGACACCAACGTGATCGTCTCGGCCCTCTTGCACCCCGATCGCACGCCCGCGCTCGCCCTCGCGGCGATGCGCGCGGCGGGGGCGGCGGTGCTCGTCGACGCCCGCATCGAAGACGAGTACCGCTCGGTGCTTGCCCGCCCGAAGTTTCGCGCGATCGACGCGGCGCGCCGCGAGGCCCTGCTCGCCGCGCTGCTCGACGGGTGCGAGCGGGTGACGGTGTCGGCGGCCTACGAGGGCGCGCTCATCGACCGCGACGACGCGGCCTTCGTCGAGGTGGCGCTCGCGGGCGCGGCCGACGCGGTGGTGACGGGGAACACGAAGCACTACCCGACGACGGAGGCCTTCGCGGTGCTCACGCCGGGCGAGCTCCTCGCGCGCTGCGCGGGGCGCCCGGTCGGGGGCTACTGACGCTCGACGAGGGCGCGCACGAAGGCGTCGTAGTGCTCCTTCATGGGGAGCTCGTGTTGCACCGTGAGCGCGCGGCGCGTCGAGGTGACGGCGGCGCCGGTGCGCGGGTCGACGGCCTCGTGGGCGACGTCTTCCCAGTAGACGCCGATGCCGCGCTTCTGCCACGCTGGAACGTCGTTGAAATTGATCCCGTTGCGAAACAGGAGCTCGTTGCGCTCGGCCACGGAGACGCCGTTGAGGGCGCGCGTGGCCGCTGCGTCGTCGAGCCCCTGACGCCGCAGGAGCCAATAGCAGTGACCGTTGAGGGCGTTGCGGTGCGCGTCCTCGTGGCGCCAGCGAAAATAATCGACCACGTCGGCGTCGCGGGGGAGCTGCGAGATGCGACAGTCGAACGCCGCCGGGGCGCCGAGGCTCAGCGAGAAGCGCGCGCTCGCCTCGCCCGCCAGCACAGACAGGTACTTTCGGAGCTTGCGCCCGAAGGCGGCCTCGTCGCGCCGGAAGAGCAGCGACATCTCATCGCTCTGCGTATAGCCATAGAGCACCGAGAAGCCGCAGCTCATGAGGTGCTCGAGGGTGGCCACCATGCAGTCGCGAAAGCGCGCGTCGTAGGGGGCGTCGAAGCGCTGGGCCACGCGGGTGAGGTGTGAAAACGAACGTCCGTCGATGCGGGCGACCATGTGCACTCCCGGGAGAACACAGTGGTCGTGGGCCGTCTCGTAGGTGCGCATCCGGCGGTCGAGCTGCTCAAATTTCATGGCGGTTATCGCGCGAAACTAACACCCCGCGCGCGCACCGCTCCACCGCGTGCGCGGCGTCGTCGTCGGATGGGAGAGTGTACGAATTTCGGCGCATTTATCGGCACATGGGGCGCCGCAAAACGAAACCGAACATTGACGCCGCGCGAGGGCTCTCACTAATACTCCCTTCGAGGGTCCATGGGCCGATTCGAACAATCTGTGCAGACGCCGGCCTCGTCCGCGACGCTCCACGCATCGATGCTGCACTTCCGTGGCGCGCTTGCGGTCTCGGGTGCGGTGCGCGTCTCTGCCGACAAGGTCTCTTTCGCGCCCACCGGCTGGTTCGAGAAGCTCGTGGGCGTCGCCCACGCCTGGGACGTCGCGCTGCCCGCCATCGAGCGCGTCGAGCTCCGCGGCTCTGTCGACAAGCGCATGGTGCTCCGCGCGCGCGGCGAGGCCTACACCCTGGGCGGGCGCGACCTCGACCCCTGCTTCGATGCCATCGTCGAGGCCCGCCAGTCGCTCGAGACGCGCCCGCACGACTCCGCGCGCTCGGGCACGGTGCCCGCGACGCGCCCGGACGCGGTGCTCCTCCACTGGTCCAAGCAGCTCGGCCTCGACGAGGCGTCGCTCCCCGAGGTGCTCGCTTCGGCGCCCGGCATGGTTCACACGCCGGGCGTGAGCGCCGCGTGGGGCTGGCTCCTCCTGGGGGCCGACGGCATGCGCTTTCTCCCCTCGGGCGAGGCCCGCGACACCGACCTCGCGTGGCACCTCGACCTGCAGGCCCTCGGGCCCCCCAGCGCCGATGCCACGGAGCTCCTGTCGCTCCCCGACGATCGACGCTTCACTCCCTACGAGGGCGAGCACGCGGTGCGACGCATCCGCGCCGCGTGGCGTCGCCTGAGCGGCGGCGGCAGCGCGGCCGGCGGCGACGCGGGGCTCGCCCGCAACCGCCGTGCGACCTTTCGCGCGAAGCCCCCCGTGGCGCCCTCCATGGTGCTCCGCGTCGCGCCGCCGCCGCCCCCCGCGGGCCTCGAAGGGCAGCCCGCCAACGACCCCGTGGAAGCCCCTGCGAGCCCTGAGGGCATCGACCTCGACGGCCCCGTCGCCGAGGTCGCCCCGGAGCGGGTGTACAAGGGCGAGCTGCGCGACCTTTCGTTCGAAGGCGCCTGCCTCTGCCTCGAAGAAGAAGTGGCGCCGGGCACCGAGGTCTTCGTCGAGCTGCCGACCCTCGTGGCGGGCATGTCGTGGCACGCGAAGGTGGTGCACGGTCGCCACGTGGTGTGCCCCATGCTCTCCGACGAGTACTGGCTCATCGGGGTAAAATTCGAAGGTCTGCTCCCGCGCGAGCGCGAGGCGGTCGAGCACCTGGTGATGGAGTTTCAGCGCAGCACGATCCCCGTGGCGCGCGCCACGGCGCTGCCGCCCGCGCCGACGCCGGTCTGAGCGCGCTCGCTGCGCGCTGAGCCCGCGCCGAGCGGGTGCTTCTGCGATGGGTGTTTGTCGGGAGAGGGGATGCGTCAGCGCGCGGGGGCGCGGGCGCCGGGCTCGGCGTGCGAGATGGCCTGGAGCGCCGGGGCGGCGAGCTCCTCGCAGCGGGCGTGCACCGGGGGCGT
>CANMAT010000450.1 GCA_947494865.1 Deltaproteobacteria bacterium | reverse complement strand
TCGTCCGTCAGCCATCGAAGAACTCCGCTCGGGCACTTTCGACATCGGGTTGGGCAGCACCACGGGTTTAGAGCAACCCATTCGACGTTCAGAGCGCCACGGCAGCCGCCATGGCTGTCCGCCGGGGCGCTCGGCGCGACGCTCGTCAGCCGTCGAGCCCGAGGAGCTTCGTCGCGTTGCCGCGGAGCACCGCGCGGCGCATGGCGTCGTCGCCGTCGGTGGCGATGAACACCTTCGCGAGCCCGATGGCCTGGTGATAGAAGGGCCAGTCGGTGCCGAACATCAGCCGCCCCGCGGGGGCCTCGGCCACGAGCGTGCGAATCGACCGCAGCGACTGCGACGCCACCTCGAGCCACACGTTGGGGTAGCGCTTCGCATAGCCGAGCGCGGTGTCGAGCTGCAGCGCGCCCGCGTGGCCGAGCACGAAGGTGGTGTGCGGGTTCTCGGCGATGGCCTTCTCGTAGTGGCGCACTTGTGACAGATAACGTCCAATGGGGGGCTCGATGTCCACCGGGCCGCAGTGCCAGAACACCGGGATCCCCCGGTCGCCGCAGAGCTTGTAGAGTCGCATCGCGCGGCCGCTGTCGGGGCGTACGAGCTGCACCGCGGGGTGCACCTTGCTGCCCCGCGCGCCGAGGGCGATCTGCCGATCGAGCTTCGCCTCGACGTCGCGCGCCCACGGGTGCACCGAGCCGAAGCCGATGAGGCGCTTGTCGCCGCGCATAGCGGTGAGCCACGTGGTCGCGTTGTCGGAGAGCGCGGGGAGGTCGATGGCGAGCAGCACCGACTGCGCCACCTGGAGCTCACCCATCTCGCGCGTGAGGTTGGCGATCGTGTGCGTCGCGCGCATGCCGCCCGCCGTGAGCGAGCCGATGGAGAGGTCGCGCTCCATGCGGCGAAGATCATCGGCGGTGAAGTTGCGGTTGGCGTACACGTCGAGGTCGAGCGCGCGCTCCGCGGGGAGGTAGTGCTCGGTCTTCGCGTGGCCGCGGTGAAGGTCGACCTGGTTGGGGCGCACGAACGAGAGCGCGAGGTGCGTGTGCGTGTCGATCGCGGTGCCCACCGACGGGTCGCTCACCACAACGCGCCCGTCGCGCACTTCGAACCACGGGAGCCGCGCCAGGTCTTCGAGCGAGTCGAAGCGTGTCGGGTAGTTGGCCATCGTGGCCCAACGCCTACCAGACTTTCGAAGCGCTTACCTTCTTCGCCGCGTGTCGAGGCGCTCGGTGATCGACTCGCCCTCGCCCGCGGCCCTGCGCGCCGCGCGTCCCGTGTCGGGCGCGAGGTCGGCGGGCACCACCGACGACCTCCCGAACACCGCGTGAATCTTGTCGAGCGCCGCGTTGAGCTTCGCGCGCTTGAGCCCATCGGGGGCGAAGAGGGCGCCCTGCCGCGCGGGCTCTTCGAGATCTTGCGCGCTCACGCCGCAGAGGCGCATGGGCGAGAAGCCTTCGACGGAGACGTAGCGCGCCAGCATCGCGCGCGCCTCGGCGAAGAGCGCCTGGCCGTCGTCGGTGGCCGTCGCGAGGGTCGTGCGACGGGTGACCAGCTTGAACTCCGTGGTCTTCAATTTGAGCACCACGGCGCGCGCCACGCGCCCCGCGCGACGGAGCCGCCGCCCCACGCGCAGCGCCTGCGAGAGGAGGTGCGGGTGCAGCGCCTCCGGGGCGTCGAGGTCTTCGGAGAAGGTGTCTTCGGCGCCCACGCTCTTCGCGTCGCGGTCGGGCACCACGGCGCGCGCGTCGTCGCCGCGGCTCAGCTTCGCGAGGTGTACCCCGAGGGCGCCGAGCTGCGCCTCCATCCATTCGGGTGAGCGCGCGGCGACGTCGCCCACGAGGCGCAGCCCGAAGGCCACGAGGCGCGCCTCGGTGCGAGGCCCCACACCCCACAGACGCGCTACGGGGAGGGCCGCGAGGAAGGGCACCGTGTCGTCGGCCTCCACCACGCGCAGGCCGTCGGGCTTGGCGAGATCGGAAGCGATCTTGGCGACGAACTTCACCGACGCCACGCCCGCCGAGGCCGGCAGCGAGAGCTCTTCGCGAATGCGCGCGCGCAGCGACCGCGCGATGGCGGCGCCGTCGCCGAAGAGGGCGCGCGAGCCCGTCACGTCGAGGAAGGCCTCGTCGAGCGACAGGGGCTCCACGAGGGGCGTTACCGATTCGAAGATGGCGTGCAGGCGCTCGCTGGCGGCCACGTAGGCGTCGAAGCGCGGGCGCACCACCACGGCGTGCGGCGCGAGGCGCACCGCGCGGCTCATGGGAATGGCGCTGCGCACGCCGAAGGGACGCACCTCGTAGGAGGCCGCGAGCACCACGCCGCGCGAGGGGTGCCCGCCGACGATCACCGGGCGGCCGCGCAGCGACGGGTCGTCGCGCTGCTCCACCGACGCATAGAACGCGTCCATGTCGACGTGCACGATGGTGCGGGTCACCCCGTGAGGAGTACCCCGAAGGTGTCTCTCGCCGCGAATCGTTGGTAGCCTCCGCGGCCCTCATGCGTCGCCCCCTGCAAGCCTTCGTCGCCGCGCTCGCGCTGCTCTCGTGCACCTCGGCGCCCCACACCGCCACGGTGATTCGCAAGCAGCACGTCGCGCGCCCCGCGGGGCCCGACGGCGTGGGGCCGCTCGTCGCCGCGGCGTCGCCCGTGCGCGCGCCGATGCTCGACGCGACGCGCATCCCCGTAGGGTCTTCGCCGGTGCGAGGTCGCGCCGACGCGCTCGTCACGGTGGTGGTGTTCAGCGACTTTCAGTGCCCCTTCTGCAGCCGCGTGGCACCGACGCTCAACGCCCTCAGCGAGCGCTACGGCGACGACCTTCGCATCGTGTGGAAGAACAACCCGCTCCCCTTTCACGACAACGCGATGCCCGCCGCCGAGGCCGCGATGGCCGTGTACGAGCAGGGCGGCGCCGTGGCCTTCTGGGCCTTTCACGACATGCTGTTCGACAACCAGCGGAGCCTCTCGCGCGACGACCTCGAGCAGTACGCCGCGCGCGTCGGCGTCGACCTCGCGAGCTTTCGCGCCGCCCTCGACGCCCACGCCCACCGCCCGCGCATCGAGGCCGACATGGCCCTCGCGCGCGCCCTCGGCGCCAACGGCACGCCGAGCTTCTTCATCAACGGCACCGCGATCGCGGGCGCGCAGCCCGTCGAGCGCTTCGTCACCACCATCGACGCGGTGCTCGCCCGCGCGCGCACCGTCGAGCCCCGCAGCCGCGCCTACGCCGCGATGGTGGCCGACCCCGTCGCCTCGCCCGATCCGCCGCCCGCGCCCGCCCGCCGTCGCCCCGCGCAGCCCGACCCCGCGCAGGTGCTCCGCGTGCCCGTCGGGTCGTCGCCCTCGCTCGGCCCCGCGAGCGCGCTCGTCACGATGGTGGTGTTCAGCGACTTTCAGTGCCCCTTCTGCGCGCGCGTCGAGCCCACCCTCGCGCGCCTCCGCGAGCGCTATGGCGCCCGCCTCCGCGTCGTGTGGAAGAACGAGGCCCTGCCCTTTCACAACAACGCCCGCCCCGCCGCCGAGGCCGCGATGGAGGCGCTCGCGCAGCGCGGTTCACAGGGCTTCTGGCAGATGCACGACCTGCTCTTCGAGAACCAGCAGAACCTCACGCGCGAAGACCTCGAGCAGTACGCGACGCGCCTCGAGCTCGACATGACGCGCTTTCGCGCAGCGCTCGACGAGCACACGCACCGCGCCAGCATCGACGCCGACCACGCGCTCGCCCAGCGGCTCGAGGCCAACGGGACGCCGCACTTCTTCATCAACGGCGTGCGCCTCGTGGGCGCGCAGCCCGAGGCGCGCTTCACCGACGCCATCGACGCCGCCCTCGCCACGACGCAGGCGTTCATGCGCGCGCACCCGGGCACCACGCGCGCCAACGTGTACGAGCGCCTCATGGCCGCCGCCGACACCGAGGTGCGCCGCGCCCCGTCCGCGGGCGACGACGCCGACGGAGACGCCCCCGACGAGAACCGCGTGTACACCCTGCGCCCCGCGGCGCGCGCGCCCTCCTTCGGGCCCGCCAACGCGCGCGTCGTCATCGAGCACTTCACCGATTTTCAGTGCCCCTTCTGCGCCCGCGCGGCCCCCACCCTCGCAGAGGTTCGCGCCCGCTACGGCGACCGCGTGCGCATCGTGTGGCGCGACTATCCGCTGCCCTTTCACCCGCACGCGATGCTCGCCGCCGAGGCCGCGCGCGAGGCCTTCGTGCAGGGCGGCGCCGAGGCCTACGCGCGATACCGCGACGCGCTCTTCGAGAACCAGCAGAGCCTCGCGCGCGAAGACCTCGAGCGCTACGCCGCGCAGTTGGGCCTCGACGTAGCCCGCTTTCGCGCGGCCCTCGACGCGCACACGCACCAGGCCCACGTGCGCGCCGACGTGGCCGCCGCCGACGCCACCGGCGCGCAGATCGGCACGCCCGCGTTCTTCGTAAACGGCCGCTTCTTCGCGGGCGCGCTGCCCTTCGAAGAGTTTCAACGCCGCATCGACCAGAGCCTCGCGGCGCGCCGCTGAGCACACCATGACTTCCACGACGCACCGCTCGCTCATCCCCCTCCCCTCGCGCATCACGGGCGAGCGGGTCATCGTGCGGCCCTACGTGCGCGGCGACGGCGCG
>CANMAT010000449.1 GCA_947494865.1 Deltaproteobacteria bacterium | reverse complement strand
GAGAACGTGCGCCGGCTCTCGCTCTACGCGGGCGCGGGGCAGGAGTGATGCTCGGGTTGCGCTGATGCGCTGATGACATCGTGAAACGCACCGGGCAGACTGCGCCTCCCTCCCCATGCGCCGCCCCCTCCTGCTCGCAGTCTTCGCCGTCATGATCTCCGCGTGCGAGGACGACCCGCGCCCCGGCACCGTCGACGGGAGCGCCGACGCCTCCGCGGTCGACGTCGTGCTCGCCGACCGTGCACCCGACGACATCGCGAGCGACGCGAGTGACGCCACCGACGCGAGCGACGCATCCGACGCGAGCGATGCAACCGACGCGAGCGATGCAACCGAGGTCACCGACGCGGCCGACGTCACCGACGCGGCCGACGTGCTCCTTCGCAACGGGTGCCCGGTGCTCACGGCGCCCGTCGATCGACCCGACGCGGCGGCGGGCGACGACACGTGGGCTGGCTTCGCGCAGGGCTTCTTTCGCATGTGGTGCGTGCGCTGCCACGCCACCGCGCGCGTGACGCCCGAGGATCGCATGGGCGCGCCCACGGGCTACGACTGGGACGACGAGGCCTCCGTGCGCCGCGAGCTCGCGCGCATTCGCAGCGCCGTGGGCGTCGAGAACTACATGCCCCTCACGCCTCCGAACCCCTCGTGCGTCGAGCGCCGCAGGCTGATCCGCTGGATCGACATCGGCGCCCCGTAGATGAACGCCCCCGCCGTGAGCAGCCACTCCTCCGAGCGCACGATCGTTTTTCTGGTCGGCGCCGTGCAGTTCGTGAACATCCTCGATTTCATGATGGTCATGCCCATGGGGCCTGACTTCGCCGCGGCGTTGAACATTCCCACGTCGAGCCTCGGGCTCATCGGCGGGAGCTACACCGCCGCCGCGTGCGTCACGGGCCTCGCGGGGGCCTTCGTGCTCGACCGCTTCGACCGGCGCTCGGCGCTCGGCGTCGCGATGGTGGGCCTCGTGATCGGCACCCTCCTCGGCGGTGCGGCCACGGGCCTCGGCACGCTGCTGCTCGCGCGGGTGATCGCGGGCGCCTTCGGCGGCCCCGCCACCTCGATCGCGCTCTCGATCATCTCCGACAAGGTGCCCTCCGAGCGCCGCGGCAAGGCCATGGGCGCCGTGATGGGCGCGTTCTCCATCGCCTCGGTGCTGGGCGTGCCGGCGGGCCTCAAGCTCGCGCGCATCGGCGGCTGGCGCATGCCCTTCTTCTCCGTGGGCGCGATGGGCTTCGCGATCGCCGCGCTCGCCATCTTTCTCCTGCCCCCGATGCGCGACCACATGACGCGCAAGGGCCCCGCGCTGGAGCCTGCGTTCGCGGACCTCTTTCGCCGCCCCGTGGTGCTGCTCTCGTACGCGATGACCGTCACCGCCACGATGGGGATGTTCGCGCTCATTCCGAACATCTCGGCCCACCTGCAGCGCAACCTCGGATACCCCCGCGCCGACATCGAGACGCTGTACTTCATCGGCGGCATCGTGAGCTTCGGCGTGCTGCGCGTCGCCGGCCGCCTCGTCGACCGCCTGGGGTCTACGCCCGTGGCCGCGGCCGGCACGCTCGCCACCGCGCTCGTCATCTGGGCGGGCTTCGTGCGCGTGCCGCCCCCGGTGCCCGTGCTCGCGATCTTCGTGGGCTTCATGGCCTGCACCGGCCTGCGCAACGTGGCGTTCAACACCCTCACGTCACGCGTGCCGCGGCCCGCCGAGCGCGCGCGCTTCATGTCGATTCAGAGCGCCGCGCAGCACGCGGCGTCGGCCTTCGGCGCCGTGCTCTCGTCGCAGGTTCTCGTCGAGCGCGCCGACGGTCACCTCGAGCGCGTCGACGACGTCGCGTGGTTCTCGATCGTGATGGTGCTCACGCTGCCCGTGCTCATGTTCTTCGTCGAGCGCAGCGTGGTCGCCGAGGCCGCGCGCGCTCCCGCCGCGGCCTGACCGCGCTCAGCCCGCGAAGAGCGCCGCCACGTCGGCCTCGGCGGCGGCGCCCACCACCATCACCTCGACCTCGCCAGCGCGCAGCCCGTCGCCGCCGATGGCGCGGGCCACCACGCCGTGGGGGCCCTTCGAAAGCGCGACGCGCAGCGCCTGGTGCACACACGGGCGCGCCGTCGCCTCGGTGATCATCGCGTGAATGGCTTTGGGCGAGATGCCCGGGCTCGTCTGGTCGTCGTCGTCGTCGTCGACCAGCGCGTGCACGGCCGCTTGCGGAGCGTGCGCGTGCGAAGGGGCGGCGGCCTGCGGGGCGGGCTTCGGGGCGGCGGGCTGCGGGGCGGCGGGCTGCGGGGCGGGCTTCGGCGCGGCGGCGGTGGGGCCGACGGGCTGCGCGGGCGACTTGGGGGCCACGGCGGGGCGCGGCGCGGCGGGTGAGGCCGACGGGGTCGCGCGGGGCGGCGCCCTGGTCGGAGCGGGCGCGGGGGCCTTCGCGGGCGCCTGGCGCTCGGCGGCGAGGGCTGCCAGGAGGCCCGCGGGGGCGGCCCCCACGTGGGTGGCATCATCGTCGAGGTTGAACGGCTCGACCTTGCGCGCGACGAGCGGAAACGCCTCCGACGTCGAGGCGTCGTCGGGCGGCAGGAACGCGTCGCTCGGCGCCTCGAAGGCGCCTTGCGGAATGGGCACCGGGCGCGACGGCACGATCGACCGGGGGAGCCCGCTGTTGGGCGGCTTCGACGCAGGCGACGCGGTGCGCTCGGTCGCCTGGGCGCTGCGCGGCGCGACGCTGCGCGGCGCCGAGCTCGCGGCGGCCGGGCGCGCGGGGGCCGCGCCGAGGCGCGCGGGCGTGGGGTTGACGGGCATGGGCTCGGGGGCGCGGGAGCGGGCGCTCTCGGTCGGCGCGCGGGCGGCGGCGGGGCGCGGCGGGCTCAGCGCGCCGAGGCTGTTCGCGAGCGAGGCGGCGCGCTCGTCGTGGCGCTGCTCGTACGCGATGTCGGCCGCGCGGTGGAGCCAGCGCATCGCGTCGTCGAGGGCGCCGCGGTTGTACTGCGTCCGCGCGATCTCCAGCGCGTCGCGCACCTCGGTGGTGTCGGTGTCGAGGGTCAACGGGAAGCGCCGCATCGGCGCGACGGTATCACCGCGCGCTCACCGCGCAGAAGGCTTCTCTTCGGGCTTCGCCGGGCGCACCTCGATCGTCGGGTGCTCGTTGGCGTAGCGCGCCGCCTGCGAGGCGATGTAGGCCAGCGCGGCGGCGGTGATGCCCACGTCGTCGAACCAGCCGAGCACCGGCACGATCCAGTCGGGGATCACGTCGAGCGGCGACACGACGTAGGCGAGCGTGAGCACCGCGAGGAGCTTCGACCCGCGGGGCGTCTGCGGGTCGCGGAGGAAGCGCCAGAGGCCCTTCGGCGACGCGAGCATCGTGGCGAGGGTGGCCTTGCGAGGGGCGCTGGCGACCTCGGGCTTCGGGGCGGCGGGGGCGTCGGACATGGGCGCGCGTTCTAGCACGGGTGCCGCTCGCGAGAGGCTTGTGGTAGGGCGTCGTGCATGCGCGTCGAGATCGTTCCGTGCCTCAGTGACAACTATGCGTACATCGTGGTGTGCCCCTCGACGGGCGCCGTTGCCGTCGTCGACCCCTCCGAGGCCGAGCCCGTGCTCGACGCCCTGGCGCGCCTGGGCGCGGCGCCGTCGGTGGTGCTCGCGACGCATCACCACCCCGACCACGTGGGCGGCATCCCCGCGCTCGCGGAGAAGTTTCCGGGCCTCCGCGTCGTGGCGCACGCGCACGACCGCGACCGCGTGCCCAACGTCACGCGCCTCGTCGAGCACGGCGACGAAGAGGCGGTGGGGGCCCTGCGCTTCCGCGCGCTGCACGTGCCCGGTCACACGCTCGGCGCCGTGGCGTGGAGCGGCGAGGGCGCGGTCTTCACCGGCGACACGATGTTTCTCGGCGGCTGCGGGCGGCTCTTCGAAGGCACCCCCGCGATGATGCACCGCTCACTCACAGAGACGATCGGCTCGCTCTCGCCCGAGACGAAGGTCTACTGCGGCCACGAGTACACGGTGTCGAATCTGAAGTTCGCGCTGCACCTCGAGCCCGGTAACGGGGCTGTGCGCGAGGCCCTCGCGGGCGCCGAGGCGCGTCGCGCGGCGGGCGAGCCCACGGTGCCCGGCGCGCTCGCCACCGAGCGGGCGACGAACCCCTTCATGCGCTGCGGCACCCAGGGCGTTGGTGCGGCGGTGAAGGTCGACGGCGACGACGTCGCGGTGCTCGCGGCCGTGCGCCTCGCGAAGGATCACTTTCGCGCCTGACGCTCAGCGCACCTCGGCGCGGTCGGTGTGGAGCGTCGCGCCCGCCGCGTCGAGCACGGTGACCTCGATGGTGTGCCCCGCGGCGCGGCGCGGGAGGAAGCCCCACGTGCGCCAGCGAGGCCCGCGGCCCACATCGAGCGACTGACGCTGCACCGGGCGGCCGTCGACGGACCAGACGAGCGTGATCTGCGCGGGCGCGTCGGCGCTGCGCGCCTCGACCCAGTAGACGAGCGGAAACGCCGTGGCGAGCGTAGAGGCGTCGCCCACGGGCTGACCGCGCTCGACGCGCGCCGTGAACTGGCCGCGGAGGAAGGTGACGCCGTCCGCGTACGCGGCGCTCGTGAGCGTGCAGAGGGCGAGGGTCGAG
>CANMAT010000448.1 GCA_947494865.1 Deltaproteobacteria bacterium | reverse complement strand
GTCGGCGCTGTCGCCGCGGGGCGCTCATGATCTCGAGTCGCCGCGAGCGCGCGTCGTGAGCGCGTCGCGCCTGGGCCATCGCCTGCTGCTGGTCGCCGCGTGCGCACCGAGCGCCGCGCTCGCGCAGGCCGCCACCGGAGGCCCCGCGCCGTGGCGCGCCCACGAGGCGCTCGGGGTCTCATGGTTGCGCTTCGGCCTCGAGCACCGCAGCCGCTTCGAGCACCTCGAGAACGACTTTCGGACCGCGAACCCCGGCAACGCGACGGGGCTCTCGATGCGAACCCTGCTCTCCGCCGAGATCCGCTTCTCCCCCGTCGTCGTGGGCGCCGAGCTCGCAGACTCGCGCGTCTGGGCGTCGGACACGACGACCCTCAACACGACGGTCGTCAACCCGCTCGATCTCCTGCAGGGCTACGTCGGCCTGCGCGGCCATGGGGTGCTCGCGCGCGGCGACGCGGCGTCGCTGACGGCCGGACGCATGACGATCGATCTCGGCAGCCGGCGCCTGGTCGCGCGCAACGAGTTTCGCAACACCATCAACGCCTTCACGGGCGTTGACCTCCAGTGGACGACGCCGGGGCGAGACACGCTCCGAGCCTTCGCGGTGACGCCGCTCGTGCGTCTCCCCTCGACGCCGACCGGGCTCCGAGACAACGACCTCGCGCTCGACCGGGAGAACACCGACGCGCTCCTCTGGGGCGTGTTCTTCGGCAGCCGCCCGCTGCGCGCCCAGGTCACGCTCGAAGCCTACGTGCTCGGTCTGCACGAGGGCGACAGCGACATCGCGCCGTCCGCGAACCGACGGCTCGTCACCCCCGGCGTCCGCGCGCTGCGACCGTCGGCGCCGGGCGCGTTCGACTTCCAGCTCGAGGTCATGGGTCAGTTCGGCCTGTCGCGCGCCAGCGCCGCCGCGAGCGACGCCACCGACCTCGACCACCTCGCGCTGGCGCTCCACGCGTCGTGCGGCTATCGCTTCAGCGCCTCGTGGGCCCCGCGCGTCGTGCTCCAGTACGACTACGCGAGCGGCGACGGCGCGCCCGACGACGGCGCGAACAACCGCTTCGATCCGCTCTTCGGCGCGCGTCGCTTCGAACTCGGGCAGACGGGCCTCTACGGCGCGATCGCGCGCAGCAACGTGCACACCCCCGGGCTGCGCCTCGAGGTGCAGCCGCATCGCACGGTCGACGCGTTCGCGGCGTATCGCCCGGTGTGGCTCGCCTCCGCGCGCGACGCATGGACGTCCGCCGCCCTGCGGGACCGCACCGGCGCCGCGGGGACCTTCGTCGGGCAGCAGGTCGAGGCCCGCGTCCGCTGGCACGTCGCGCCGCGCAACCTCGCCCTCGACGTCGGCGGCGCGCTCTTCGTCCGCGGCGACTTCGCGAAGCACGCGCCGAACGGCGAGGCGGCTGCGTCGGTGTACGTCTACTCGCAAATCACCGTCACCCTCTGACCGTGGCGACACGCGGCGCGCGGGCTACGGCGCGCCCTCCAGCGCGACGATCGCGGCGGTGCCGTCGTCGAGGCAGGCCGCGAGGTGGTCGCCGTCGGGTGAGAAGCGCAGCGCGGTGACGCCCGCGTCGAGCGTCAGCGCGGCGACGAGGCCCAGGTCGTGCCGCGCGTAGAGCTTCACCGTGCACCCATCGCCGAGCGCGACGTAGCGCCGGCGCGGGTCGAGCGAGACGGGGCACGCGGGGTGGGTGAGCCATTGCGAGGCGAAGGGATGAAGGTGCGGTAGATCAATAGGACGATCGTCGTGGCGCAGCGGGCGCTGCAGGTCCCAGAGGCAGAGCGCGTCGTCGCCCTCGCGGTGCCAGTGCGCGAAGGTGTGCGGCGCGCAGAGGGCGAAGCCCGGCCCCCAGCGATGCGGGTCGGCGGGCAGGGTGTCGTCGCGGCGGTGCGTCGCGGCGCTCGCGCGGTAGAGCCCCTCGGTGCGCGCGAGGTACACTGTGTCGCCCGCGAGGGCGAGCTCTGTCACCGGGTCTGCGCGCTCGTCGGTGGCGCTCCATCGCAGCGCCCACAGCGGACGCTCTTCGAAAGGGTTCCACGCCTCGACGAGGGGGGCGGGGTACTCGTCGTCGCGCATGGGGTCGACCCAGCCCGCGCCCACGCGCGGCTCCACGTACGCGTCGTCGTGCTCCATCACCGACGCGACGAGCAGCGAGGCCCCGTCGGGCGACCACGCGAGCGCCGTCGCCCGCAGCGCCGCGAAGCAGCGCGGCGCGCGGTGCTCCCCCGTGGCGAGGTCCCAGAACTCCACGTCGCCCGGCGCGGTGATCACCGCGAGCGTGCGCCCGTCGGGCGACAGGCACAGCGCGTACACGCCTTCGAACACGTCGACCGCGCGCGTCGGCTGCCCGTCGAGGCTCCACGCGATCACCTGCGAGGTGTCGGCGTCGGAGCGCAGCAGCGCGCGCCCGTCGGGGGCCCACGCGATCACAGGCGCGCGGGCGTCGCCGAGGCGCGCCCGCTCACGGAGATGCACGCGAGGCCTGTTCGTGGAGCTCATCGGATCCCGACAGCATACCGCGTCGCGCGGGTGCGTCGCGCGGCTTCAGTACCGGAGAAAACCGCGCACCGGCGACCCGATGGTTGATCGCAAGTCGGGGAGCAGCGCGAACTCGCCGATCGACATGGAGCGCGTGCGCGCCCGCAGCGCCTCGATGAAGGGCACCGGCGTGAGCGTGACGCCATGCGCACCCGGCGCAGATTGCTCCCGTCGCTGCCCTTCGACGAATTCGACTACTGCGCCCCGTCGACGGCGCGGTCTACGGACGCGCCGAGCACGCTGTCGGGGTATCGCTGGTGAAACCGCGCCCGCGCCGCCGAGGCCGCCTCGCGGTCGCCGCGCGCCGCCGCGCACTGCACCCGCAGCGCCTCGCGCTCGGGCTCCAATCGCCCGTGCGGAAAGCGCCGCGCGTGCTGCGTGAGCACGGCCGAGGCGCCCGCCACGTCGTCGCCCGAGAGGGCCGCGTGGGCGCGCTCCAGGAGCGAGAGCTCGTCGCGAAACGAGCGGTCGTCGTCGACGGGCGGCGTCGCGCGGCGCACCGCGGGCGCGGCGACCACGGCCGCGCGGGGCGCCTCGGCGACGGGGGCGGGCGCGATCACCGCGACGGGCGGCGCCGCGACGGGGCCTCGCTGCGAGGCTGCGGGGCGCGCTGCGACGGGCGCCCGCGGAGGCTCGCGGCGCGTCGCTACGCGGGCCACCCCCGCGGCCCCGGCGACGACGAGCGCCACGCCGAGGAGCTTGCCGACCCACGCGCGCGACGCGACGCGCGAGAGGGCGAGGGTGGTGCTCGGGATCGCGAGGCCCACGGACACCGCGAGGCGCGCCGCGATTCTGCGCCGGTCGCCGTCGGGCGCGCGAGGGACGCCGCGCGCCTCGTCGAGGAGCGAGGCCACGTCGGGCGGGAGGTCGGGAAGGTCGTGGTCGGTCACAGCTGCTCTCCTCGCTGCATGCGCAGGCGCCGCACGGCCGCGACGAACTGCTCGCGCGCCACCTTGAGCCGCGCGTAGAGCGTCTTGGCGGGCACGTCGAGGGCGTCGGCGATCTCGCGCATGGGCTGCTCCTCGAGGTCGTGAAGAATGAACACCACGCGGCGCTCGAGGTCGAGCGACTGGAGGGCGCAGAGCACCAACTCGCTGGCCTGCGACTGCTCCACGCGCTGGTCTTGCGCGGGCGCCGTGTCGACCACCTCGACGGCCTCGCCCACGGACTCGTTGCGGTTGCGCCCGAGGCTCTGGTGATCCTTCGCGACGCGGTACGCCACGCCGAAGAGCCACGGTCGCAGCGGGCGCGCGGGGTCGTAGGTGTGCGCGCGCTGGTGCACCACCACGAAGACGTCGTGGGTCACGTCGGCGAGGTTGCGCTGCGCGACGCCCAGGCGCCGCAGGGTGTGCCACACCCAGTCGAACTCGCGCGCGTACACCGCCGCGAGGTCGAAGGGCGCCGCGCCGGTGAAGCCCTGCGCGACGGGGGTGAGCGCCTCGGTGGTCACGGGCGGTGATTGGGGCGGCACCGCGACAATTCTCACAAATTCTGCCACGCCACGCCGACGGCGAGCGCGGCCGCCACGGGAGGGGCCTCCCACAGCGTCTCCGCCGCGCTCCCCACCGCGAGCGCGGGGCGCACGAGCATCGCGCGCACGTCGACGGAGGCCACGAGGCGCCACCGCGCCGTGAGCGGAACCTCCACGCCCGCCCGTGCGCCCGCCGAGGCCGCGAGGGCCACGTCGCTGCGGTCGTTGGCGTAGCCGCTCCCCCACGCGACCACCACGCCCGCCGCGAGGGTGGCGCACACGTACGTCACCACGCGCGCGCCGAAGCGCGGGCACACGCCCACGCCCACGCTCACGGGCAGCGCCCACGCCGCGCCGACGCCGCGCGGATCGTCGACGCCCGCGGGCGCGTCGAGGTCGAGCGTCACGGGCACCATGACGCGCCCGCGGATCATCGCCGCGCGCAGCGACAGCCCCGGGCGCAGCACCTCCGCGAAGAGCCCCGGGGCGACGCCGTAGCCCACCGTGGCGAGGGCGCCGAGCTGCCACGCCGTCGACACGCGCGGCGCGGGCGCAACGACGGTCGGCGGCGCGACGACGGGCGGCGCAACGGGCG
>CANMAT010000447.1 GCA_947494865.1 Deltaproteobacteria bacterium | reverse complement strand
GACGCTGCCCCGCTGGTCCGAGGTGCGCGACGCGCTCGCGCGCTACGACGACTCACGGCTCCGCGCGGCGGTCACCGCGGTGCTCCGCGCGCCGCCCGCGACCTGGCAGCAGTACCTTGACGCGACGATCTCTACGAACGCGGGGGCGTGGTACGGCCGGGGCGGATGGAGCATCGGCAACGAGTCGTTCGGGTCGTGCGCGTGCCACTCGCCGGTGGTGAACCTCCGGGCGGCCAACGCGGACCCGGCGCGGCTCGCGCCCGCCGTCGACTGGGTGGTGGGCGAGGTGCGCGCGATGGTCGAGTGCCTGCGCGCGTTCGAAGCCGCGTTCGGACGGGTGAAGCGCGGCGCGGAGGGTGCGCTCGACGAGGCCGAGGTCACCGCCGCGATCGACGCGATCCTCGACGGCGTGATCGATCGCACGTCGTGTAGCGAGAGCTGGTACCGCTACGCGGGCGACGGGGTCACGTGGCTCTGCGACGCGCTCGGCGTGCCGCGCGACGCCATCGAAGCGGTCGTCGAAGCCTCGATCAACACGGTGTTCTCGAGCTGGACGGCGCCGTCGCCGGGTCCGCGGAGGGCCGCCGTGCGTGCGGTCGGTGAGGTGCTTCACGCGACGCGGCACGAGCCTCCCGAGGAGGTCGTCGGGCGGGCGGAGGGGTGGCTGCGCCCGAGGCGTCCGCGCTTCGCGGAGGCGTGCGCGACGATCGAGGGGCTCGACGTCCAGGCCGCGGCGGAGGCGCTGGTGGCGCGGGGCCTCCTGAGCGACGTGTGGCTCGACCCGTCGCGCAGCGCGTTCGCAGACTTCAACAAACGGGCGAGGCCCACGCTGCGCAAGACCGCGGGTGACGCGAAGGTGTACGCGCTCCTCGCGGCCGATGCCGAGGGGGCGGCGCGCGCCGAGGCCCTCGCGCACGAGGTCGCGCACAGGCTCCACTCGTACGGGCTGAAGCGGGCACCGACGCAGGTCGTGTGGCTGCTCGAGCGCAACGTGCCGGGCTACGGATATCGCCGCTTTCAGACGAGCCACCCGACGCTGCACCTCATCGAGAGCGCGGCGGCGGCGCTCTCCGGCGCGGCCGATCCGCGCCTCGACGTCGACGCGTGGGCGCGCGCCGTGAAGCGACTTTTGCCTGCGAAGTGCGACGCCCGCGACCTTCGCGCGCGCTGCATCGAGGCTGCGACCGCGGTGCAGACGGCGGTGAACGCGCAGCGCGCGAAGCTCGACTACGAGGCCCCGTCGATGGCGCAGCTCTGGAGCGCCTCGCGGTGGTGGACGCTCCTCTCCGACGCGGGGATGCGCCTGCCCGATCGCGAGGGACTCGCGCTGTTTCCGAGCTTCGGGGGAGATGTCCGCTCGCTCGCGAAGGTGGTGCCCGAGGGGGCGCGCTTGCGTGATCTGCCCAACGCGCTCGCGGCGATCGTCTCCCTGTGGGACACGGGCTACGCGCTGCACGAGATCGACGCGAAGCGCGCGGCGCTGACGCTGCTCATCCCGACCCCGTAGCTCGCGTGCGTGCGGGCGATGCGCGCGTCGGTGGCCGCGCGGTCACCTTCGAACGAAATACGTCGTTCACATCGCGCGCGAGGCGAGCGTAGATGGCCCATGCGCCCTCTCTCGTGTGTCCTCTTCGCGGCCGTGGTCGCCGCCTGTGCGTCGTCCGCGCGTCCCGTCGCCGCGCCCGCGGCCGTGGTCGTTCCGCCCCCTCCGCCCGCGCCGCCGGGGCTCCAGTTGCGCGCCCACGCGGTGAACATCGTCGACGCCGAAGCGGCCGCCGCGACCGCCGCGTTTCTCCGCGAAGGCGGTGAGGGCCTCCAGCGCCCCGCGGAGCGCTTCTACGCGCACTTCGCCGACGACTACGACTTTCTCTACGTGTGCTCCGACGGCCCCCTCGAGGCTCCCAACGCGGGCCGCTACACCCTCGTGCGACGCGAGGCCATCCCTGGCACGGGGATGCGACGCCTTCACGACAACGGCTATCCTGCGCAGGCGAGGCGGCTCCGCGGGGCCATCGCGCTCAACGAGAGCGAAGACGGCAACGGGCCGACCCTCCACGAGACCTTTCACCACTGGGGCGTCTACTTCGATCAGAGCCTCGGGTTCGGGCGCGAAGGCGGGCGCAACTTCGGCTCCCACTGGGGCGCCGTCAGCGTGTTCGGTCAGGAGGGCGGCTTCGACGCCAACACCCTCCGCTGCGAAGATCCGCCCGACGCGCGCCCCCCCGCGTGTCGCCCCGCCCCCGACGGGCGCACGCGCGTCACCGTCGGGCGCTTCTCGTCGTTCGCGAACGGCGGCGACTCGGTGCCCTACGCGCCGCTCGAGCTGTACATCCTCGGCCTCGTGCCGCGCGCCGAAGCGGGAGGGCCCTTTCTCGTGCTCGATGGCGCCGAGATGCTCTCGTACGACCACCGCACACGGCGGATGACCTGGGCCACCACGGGCACCCACACGATCAGCGTCGACGACATCGTGCGCGTCCACGGCGAGCGACCGCCCGCGCCGCCCGAAGACCGCGCGCTCCGCGGGGCCTTCGTGATCTTCTCGGCGCAGCCCGTGAGCGCCGCGCGCCTCGATCGCCTCGAGCGCTGGGCCGCGGTGGTCGGCAACGACGCGGTCGATCCGCAGCTCCTCTCGTTCGAGCGCGCCACGGGCGGTCGCGCGACGCTCTCGACGCGCCTCGGCCCCGCGCACTGAACACTCACCGTCGATGACGCGGGCGCCGCGATCAGCGGTGCTCGAACCCGAGGAGCAGCGGGAGTGTTGCCGCGTTGGACTCCGCGAACACCACCCCGCCTACGCCCGCCGTCACCGCCCAGTGGGCGTTGAACCAATAGCTCAGGTCGAGCCCGAAGCCCACGTAGCGCGTCTGCCCGGCGCCGGTGACGTTGGTCGCCGCCACGGGGCCGACGGGCTGGTTCGTCTGCGCGCTCACCGACACCTGCAGCCCGAAGGCGAAGGTGTACCCGCCCTGCACGCCGCCGAACACCGCCGGGTCGAGGCCCGTCCGGCTGAACCACCGCAGCCCCGCGTGCGCCGTGATCCACCCGCGCCCGATGCCCCGGCCGAACTGAACCTCCCCGTCGAGCAGCCCCGTCTCCACCGCCGGGACGTACGCGTACGGCCGGCCCTCCAGCACACCCGCCGCGAGGACGCGTTCGCCGATGGGCGGGGCGTAGCCGCCGTGCGCTTCGACGGCGACGTTCCAGGTGCCCTGCAGGAGGCCGTAGCGGGCGCCGACCTGGAGGGGGCCCATGTACACCGCGGCGTCGCCGTTGTGCACCGAGTACCCCACCGGGCTGCCGTGGCTCACGAGCGTGAGGCGGTCGGTGAGGCCGTACTCGACGTAGTAGTTGATCTGGTGGTCGCCGAAGCCTGAGGGGAGCGCGCGCGCCCTTCCGTCGGCGAAGTAGGCGCGGGAGCCGAGGAGCGAGCGGTTCCACACCTTGAGGTAGTGGGCGCCGCGAGGCTGCGACCACCCCCACGCGAGCGCGTCGACGGGCGCGAGGAGGAGGGCGAGCGCGGCGGAGCGGAGGAGCGTGTCCCTCATGGTTTACGGCGAGTACTCCGCGCGGTGAGCGCGGTTACGCGGGGTGCGCCACCCGCGCTCGGGGGACGTGCGGATCTCTCGACGCGCGCGGCGATGAGCGCGCGAAGCTCGCGGTACACGACGTTGCCCCCGAGCGACCGAGCGCTCCGAAACCCCGCTGGCGTCATCGTGGGCTCGCAGGCCGTCGTGGTCGTCGGAGACAGCTTCGGCGCGCTCACGCTGACCCACAATGGGCGGCTGCGCACCGTTGCGTCGATGCGTGTACGCCGTCGGCGGTTCGACGGACGCGCACACCCATCCACGAGCGATCCCGTGTTGCTCCAACGGTCGCGTTCGCCTGGGACGCTGCGTTGCGGTCGCGCCCCGATGCCGCGAAGGGGCGTTGCTCGCGGGCGAACTCCCGTGACACGGAGGGCCCCGAAGGAGCCTGTACTTGCGTTACGAATGAGCATCGACGGTCACAAAAACGACGGCGTCACGGAGCGCGCTCGTTCGCGCGAGACGGATCGCTCTTCTTTCGGGTGTCGCGCGACGGAGGCTCGGATGCACCGCACGACGACGACGACGCCGAGCGCCGCGCCGCGGACTCGTGGCGCTTCGGCGTGACGCGCCTCGCGCCGCGCGGTGACCGCGTGGTGACCCGCGATGGTGTGGCCGGGGGCTACTTCAGCACGGAGAACGCGGCGTCGAGCTGCAGTACCAACAGCCCGTCGGGGGAGGCATCGAGGCTGGCAACGTGGTTGAGCCTGGCGTCGTCAGCGTCCCCGTCGACTTCCCCCGGCGCTCACCCTCGCCGTGCACTCGTGGTTCGGAGTGTGGACACGTCGGCTGTACGACGCTCCCCTTTGCTGTCGTGGCCCGCCGCGTCGATGCCCGCGCAACTGCCCTTCCGCGATCGCTTCGCGTAGGGATGTTCTCTCCACGCTCGCGGTGCGACGCCCCTCTTCGCTGTCGTGGCAACGTCGAGGCGGCACCCGCAGAGCGGGTCCGCGACGCGCGATGCTGGCCGTGCGGGCGCACGAGCGCAGCGCGCAGCGATCAGGCGACGGGGGGCGGGTCGGCGG
>CANMAT010000446.1 GCA_947494865.1 Deltaproteobacteria bacterium | reverse complement strand
GTTCGATCGACGCGAGGACGAGCACCAGCGCGACGACCACGAGCGCGTCGTGCCCGTTCACGCGCGGCGCCTCGTGCGCGTGGACGGGACGCTCGCGGTATGGGCCGCCTCGATCGAGTGCCATGGGAGGGAGTGTGCCTCATTTTTCGATGCCTTCGGTGGCTGCGTGTTCCTTGACCGCAGACGCGCGCGCGCAGAGCATCGCGGGCTCCGTCCTATGCCCCGATGCGCGGTGCGTCGGCGCGCCCTGAGAACCTGCCATGCATCGACCGTTGAAGTGTCTCTCCCTCGCCCTGTCCTTCGCCCTCGGCTGCAGCAGCAGCGGAGGTGGGACCCCGTCGACCGACGCGAGCACCGTCGACGTGCCGCAGTCCGACGCTCCGCGCGCCGACGCGCAAGACGCTGGCGACGCGTCCGTCGACCGCCCTCGTGTCGACAGCGGCTGCCCCGTGGACCCGACGCCCACGGGCGCCTCCGTGGCAGGCGCGATGTGCACGGGCGACGCCCAGTGCGGCGGCGGCCCCCTCACATGCGACGACGGCATCGCGGGCGGCTACTGCACCACCGACTGCGTGAACTCGACGGCGCAGGCCTGCGAGCAGGCCCAGTGCGGCGGGCGCGGCGCGACGTGCCTCTCGCTCGGCGACGGCGCCGACGCGGTGTCGTTCTGCGCGCCGACCTGCACGCCGACGGCGCGCGCGGGCAACCCTGGCGCGTGCCGCGCGGGCACCGTCTGCACGGGCTGGTGGTACACGCACGACAGCGCTGAGCCCGACGCCACGGGGTGCGAGTACTTCTGTCAGACCGACGCCCAGTGCGGCGCCGGAGCCCGATGCTTCACGCGCACCGGTCAATGCGGCGACCAGGCCGTCGTGATGACGCGCCGCCCCGACGGGTCGCCGTGTGACCCGACGCTCGAGACCGGCGATCCGCCGATGAACACTCAATGCCGCGGCGAGTGCTTTCAGGAGACCGATGACCCGCGCCAGGGCATCTGCGGCAGCCGCGTGAACCTCGCCGCGACGCCCGATTGCCCCGACAACCCCGCGCGCATTCGCGCGATCGCGCCGTCGGATGACAACGGCCGCACGGACAACCTCGGGCTCTGCATCTACCTCGAAGACTGCGTGACGGACGCCGAGTGCATGGCGCCGCTGCGGTGCATTCCCGGCACCGACGGCGAGGCCTCCTACTGCGGCTACGATGACGGAACGCTCCCTCCCGCAGACGCGGGCGTGCGTCCCGACGCGAGCGCCCCCGACGCGGCGGTGACCGACGCGAGCGCCGCCGACGCCAGCGACGCCGCTGGCGATCGGTAGCGTCGACGCCCTGCGCGCTCAGCGCGTCACGATGTGCCCTGAACCATAGATCGCCGTGAGGCGACGCATGACCTGTACGAGGTCGAGGTAGCGACGCTCCTCGGTCTCGTACGCTGCGGCCTGCGCGCCCTCTCCGCGCGCGAGCGCTTGCGTGCGGAGCGCGTCGATGTCGGCCGCGTGGATCAGCATGCGCGCGCCGATGCCAGCCTCGTTTGCGACGGCCATCGTGCCCGGGTGCACGAGGGCCGACGCGCCCACGTCGGCGCCCGCCTCGCCCCGCGCGGCGCCCACGTGGAGCGCGCGGAGGGTGACGCCGGACCACGGGTCGGTGAAGGCCACCGTGTTGCGCGCGGGGTCGCTCACGCTGATGGACTCGAGGGAGCCGTCGCTCCACACGCGGGCATAGTCCATGAAGCGCTGGTCGAAGGTGGCGGGGAACTGCGCGACGCCCATGATGGCCGAGCGGAGCTGGACGGTGAAGTGCGCCTGCGGGTCGAGCGCGACATGATTTGCGTCGAGCACGCGGCCGCTGCGGCCGACGCCCGCGCCGGCGGGGAGGTTGAGCGTCGCGAGGTGGGTGCGCGCGATGTCGTGATCGCCCGAGAGCGACACGATGGGCGCGTAGTCGTCATAGTCCTCGGACAGTAGACCGCCGAAGAGGCGGATCGTCTGCGCCGGGTACATGGAGTAGAACGACAGCTGGAAGAGCCGCAGGTCGGTGGGCGTGTCGCGCTGCAAGAGGAGCAGCTCGGGGTCGGCGAAGGCGTCGAGGGCGAGCGTCTTGTCGTAGTAGGCGCCCGCGCGGTTGAGCTGTTCGTACCACCAGAAGCCCACGTCGTCGCGCCAGGTCGACTCGAAGCCGCGGCCCTGGTTGATGGGGATGGGGAAGCCCGCGTTGGTCTCGTAGTTGGGCGTGACGAGGCGCGAGCCGCTGGAGGTGCGAACGGGCCGGTGCTGCCCCATCTCGGGCATGGTGACCTGCGCGACGAAGGCGTCGGCCACGAGGCTCATGGTGGCCTGGTTCACGAAGCCGCCGTACTCCGCGGCGTCGTCGCGGTAGCGGGGCCAGCCGACGTTGTTGGCGAGGAAGTCCTGGTACGACACCATGTCGAACGCGAGCGTCTGCGCGCACTGGCGCATCTGCTCGACGAAGCGGCCCCACTGCCGCGCCACGTAGGCCTCGGTGCTGAACCCCGAGCGATACCGCGCGTAGCTGTTGGCGAAATAATAGTCGATGTAGCGACCGGCGACGTAGTGGAGCGACTCGTAGGCGTCGGCGCCGGTGTCGTTGGCCTGGTTCTGCCACACGAGGCCCGAGCGCTCGTCGGAGTCGAAGCGATACGGCACGAGCACGTGGCCGTCGGCGGTCTCGTTGGTGAAGTCGGCGGGGCCCCAGCCGGGGATGCTGGTGTTGCGCGTCTCGCGGAGAAAGACGTCGTAGCGGTTGTCGTCGCGCACGTCGGGGGTGCCGTCGTCGCGGCGCCCGAAGAGCGTCGGGATCTGCGTGTAGTGCATGCCGTGAACGGGGCCGCCGGTGGTCCACTCGCGCAGGTCGAGGGGGGTGCTCACGCCGGAGCCCGCGGTGTTGACCGAGTATACGAGCGCGGCGTCGTGGTCGGCCACGCGGCGAAACGCTTCGACGAGCCCCACGTAGCCGTTGCGAATGAACGCGCGGTCATAGCGGCCGAGGCCGTGCGCGTCTTCGGTGAGGCCCTTGTAGTCCATCACCGACGAGTAGCTGAACTCGTCGACGCGGCCGTTCACCTCTTCGGGCGAGTAGTAGTTACCGTCCATCGGGTCGGCGAGGTACTCGTAGCGGGGGCGCACGCCCGCGCGGTGTCCGCGCCCGCGCACGACCCAGTACTGGTCGTCGTAGTTCACCGCGTCGGCGCTGCCCGCGAAGTTGTGCCGCTGCCCGAGCGAGTGGCCGATCTCGTGCGCGAGCACCCCGTGGTGAACAAACTGCTCGGCGTAGGTGCGCGCGAGGGCGTAGTCGATGGAGCCGTCGGCGGCGCGGAAGTTCCAGTCGCGGCCGAAGGCCACGGGCGCATCGACGGGGTCGCTCTGCCGAATGGGAGCGCCCGCCACGATGCGGTTCGCGAGGCCCTGAAGAACATCGTCGCCGAAGGCCGCCTCGTGGTTGCACTGCCACGCAGTGAGCCGCGCGCGCAGTCGCTCGATGACGCGCCGCCGCGCCGTGCTCTGCCCGCGCAGCGGCGACGCGAGCTCGCGCGTCGCCGGGAGCACGCCCGACGGATCGGGCGTCGCGGAGGGGGCGAGGCGCGCCTGCGCGGCGTTCATGAGCCTGCCTTCGAGGTCGGTGCCGCGGAGCTGTGCGAGGCGCTGCGCGCCCTGGTTGTTGCCGTCGCCCAACACCCGCCCTTCGAGGAGCCTTCGCGCCGCGCGGTCGAACACGCCGGGGCGCTCGGGGTCGCGCCCGTTGAGCGTCTGCGGGCTCTCGTGCGTGAACCACCCCGCCCCCGGGACGCGCATGCGATCGAGCGAGGCCGCCCCCGCGGCGGCGATCTGCGCGAGGCCGCCGGGGCGCGTGAAGGGCGCGTCGAGCACCCCACGGCTCGCGGTGCGCCCCGACCCGATCTGCCGCATCGACTCGACGAGGTACGATCCGTTGGCCACGTCGGTGGGCACCGTCTCGCCCGCGAGCAGTCGCACCAGCGCGATGAGGTACGCCGAGTAGCTCTCGGTGACCGTCTGCCACACGGCGCCGCGGCCCGCGATCATCTCGCCGTTCTCGGGGTCGGCCGCGAGGTTCGCGAGGCCCCAGTAGCCCTGTGAGTCGTGGTCGGTGATGGCGCCGATCATGTTGTAGCGAAGGTCGCCCAGGCGCGCGACGGTGCCCTGCGGGCCGCACGCGGCGAGGTCCCACCCGACGGCGTGCGCGGCGTCGACCTCGGCCTGTGTGTGCGCCCCGGGGAGGTTCGCGTTGGTGCCCCACACGGGCGCGTGGCAGCCCTGAAACACGTTGCGCGCGTCGGCGCCGAGCGCAGGGTCGGTGCCCAGCACCGCGGGGGTTTCGCAGGGGTTCGTCGCGCGGGGCGTGCCGGCCGCGTCGACGCCGCGTTCGATCTCGCACTCGTGTCGGCGAGCGGCCTGCACGGCCTCTTCGAACGCGCCGTTCCACTCGCGCACGACGGCGTCGGTGACGGGCTGCATCGAGGCCGGGTAGTTGGCCGACTCCCAGTACACCACGGGCCGCACCTGCCGCTGGCGAAAGGGCATGAGGCAGAGGCCCCGGTTGTCGGCGCGCCCGTAGGCGATGGCGAGGTCGCAGGT
>CANMAT010000445.1 GCA_947494865.1 Deltaproteobacteria bacterium | reverse complement strand
CTCTTTCTCTCCGCCGTGAACCGCACGGGCCACCTCGACGACCCCGACCTCGACCGCGCCGGGGTCATGGCCGCGCTCGGCGAGGCCGCCGACGTGGTCGACCGCGTGTGCGGCCCCGACGGCGGGCTCAACCTCCTGGTCACCAACGGGCGCACCCTGGTGGCCCTGCGCCGCGGCGCCCCCATGTCGTGGGCCCGTCGCAACGGCCTGCGCGACTGCCCCGTGTGCCGCAAGGCGCCTGAGATCACGGGCCGCGAGCCCCGCCGCGTCGACCACGAGTCGCTGCGCTACGTGGTCATCGCGGGCGACTCGGCCGCGACGGCGTCGGGGTGGCACGAGGTGCCCGCCTCGCCGCGCGGCACCTTCCTCGCGGTCGACCGCGCGCTCGAAGCACAAGTTACGGCGCGGTGACCGAGATTCGGAAGAACGAACGCGGATCCCTGCACAGGTGCATTGTTTTTTGACCGCAGGGCCGAAGCCGGTGTTGAATCAAAGCTCGACCGTCTCACGCAACGTTTCCCTCACGGAGTCGGCATGGCCGAAGGCAACTACCTGGTAGGTGTCGACATCGGGTCGAGCTCGATCAAGCTCTGCCAGTTGAAAGACATCCGCGGCAAGCGCACGCTGGTGAAGTTTGGCTACTACGCGCTGCCGCCGCAGACGATCGTCGACGGCCACGTGCAGAACGCGCCCGCCATCGTCGAGGGGCTCAATCAGCTGTACAACCAGCTCAAGATCAAGCGCCGCGAGGTGGCGCTGGCGGTGTCGGGGCACGCGGTGATCATCAAGAAGATGGCGCTGCCGTTGATGACCAGCGCCGAGCTCGACGAGCAGATCGACTGGGAGGCCGAGCAGCAGATCCCGTACGACATCAAAGACGTACAGATCGATTACGACGTGCTCCGCAAGCGCCCCGAGCAGGGCCAGATGGACGTTCTGCTCGTCGCGGCCAAGAAGGAAGACGTCAACGACGCCGCGCAGATCGCCCGCGACGCCAAGCTCAAGCCCATGGTGATCGATGTGGACGCGTTCTCGGTGCAGAACGCGTTCGAGGCCAACTACGGGCTGCCCAAAGACGGCACCGTGGCGCTCATCAACATCGGCGCGTCGCTCACGACGATCAACATCCTGTCGCAGGGTATCCCGTCGTTTACGCGCAACATCATCAACGGCGGCAACGCGATCACCGAAGAGATCCAGAAGCGCCTGGGCATCTCGTGGGACGAGGCCGAGACCTACAAGACCGGCATCGCGGGGGGCGTCGCCGACGGCCGCGCGGTGGTGCCGAGCGAGGTGCCGCAGATCATCAAGCAGGTGGTCGAAGGCCTCTCGGGAGAGATCCTGCGGTCGCTCGATTTCTACCTCGCCACGAGCGGTGAGAAAGAGATCGGGCGGGTGTTCGTCGCGGGCGGCACGGCGAACATCCCCGAGGTGGGCGCGGCCATCGAGCGAAGGGCAAAGGCCCCGGTGGAGCTCCTCGATCCGTTTAAAGACATCGCGGTTGATCTCAAAGAGGTCAACGGCGACATGCTGAACCTCCACCGCGCGCAGGTGTGCGTCGCCATCGGGCTCTCGTTGCGCAAGGACAAGGAGAAGGTTTGACACCATGTTGAAGATCAACCTCCTGCCGTCCGAGAAGGGGAGGGCGCGCGGCCAGGCGCCGGGGGTCTCGAACCTCCTGGTGATCGGCGTCGCGGGCTCCCTCGTGATGTTGCTCGGCGGGCTCTTTCTGTTCCACGCGACGCAGCAGTCGGCGCTCGACGAGCTCAAGAGCCAGAACCAGCGCACGCAGGCCGAGATCGATTCGATCAAGGCCCGCGTCGCCGACCACACCAAGATCCTCGAGGAGCTCGCGGAGATTCACCGCCGCGAGGAGGCCATCGAGGCCCTCCAGGCCGCGCGCACGGGCCCCACCTCGATGCTCATCGAGATCTCGCACCTGCTCACGTCGGGGGGCTCGCCCACCGCCGACCCGCAGCGCGTCGAGCAGTGCCGCACGAGCACCACCTGCCGCACCACCCTGTGGAACGTGGCGTGGGAGCCCGAGCGCATGTGGGTCTCGGAGTTTCGAGAGGAGAACCGCGTCGTCAAGATCATCGGCGAGGGCCGCACGGCCGACGACGTGAGCGAGTTCATGACGCGACTTCAGTGGTCCCTCTACTTCCAGAACGTGCGGCTCGAGCGCACCGAGTCGGCGGTCAACGTCGAGACCCGGCTCGCGGTGCAGAAGTTCACGATCTCCGGGCGCGTGAGGTACTGACATGGCAGCCGCGAAGAAGTCCGCCAAGGACGTGCTCGGAGGCTTGAACCTCAACATCGTGGTCGTAGCGGGCTGGGTCGTCGGCGTCGTCGCCGTGCTGGCCCTGTACTACTTCGTCTTCTATGAGCCCCTGAGCGAAGAGCACACCACCGAAGAGACCCTCAAGTCTCAGCTCGCCTCGGCGCGCAGCACCGCGGAGAGCAACCTCCGGCGGTACAACACCGACGTGGCCGAGCTCGCCCGCGCCCGCCAGCGCGCGCAGCAGCTCCAGTCGGTGCTCCCCAACGACCCCGACATCCCCGGCTTCATGCGCAGCGTGAACGCCCTCGCCGAGGCCAGCGGCCTGCAGATCTCGCTCATTCAGCCCGTCGAAGAGCGCGTCGAGCAGTACTACGCCCGCATCCCCGTGCAGCTCTCGGTGCGCGGGAGCTACCTGTCGCTCGCGCGGTTCTTCCACTCGGTTTCGCAGCTCCCGCGCGTGATCAACATGGAGAACATTCGCCTCGACCACCCCACGGAAGACCCCGTCAGCCACGAGATCAAGCTCGACGCCCAGATCCTCGCGACGACCTTCCGCAGCGTGCAGCGCCCCGCCGCCGGCGCCGCGCGCCCCGGTCAACCCCCCGCGCCGCGAGGTGCACCGTGATCCGCTCCGCGACCACGCTGGCCGCGCTCGCCGCGCTCGGCCTCACCCTCTCGGGCTGCGAAGACGACGCCCCCGCGCCGCCGCCCGCTCCCCCCCGCGCGGCCGCCGCGCCGGGCACCCCGGGCGCGCCCGGTTCGCCCAACAACCCGCGCGCCGCGGGCGACGAGCCCCCGCCGCCCATGCAGTTCTCCGACACCTCCTTCGTGTCGAACATCCGCACGGCGCGCGACCCGTTCCGCTCGTACTTCAACACCTTCGTGCTCACCGGCGGCACCGTAGACCAGGTGCGCGACGTCAAGCTCGGCCGCTACTCCCTCGACGACCTGCGCCTCGTGGCCGTCGTGGTCGGCACCGACAGCCCCTACGCCATGGTGGTCGACCCGTCGCGCTCGGGCACCATCCTGCGCCGCGGCATGTACGTGGGCCGCCAGGAGTTCGTGCAGACCCCGCAGGGCGGGTACAACACCCACTGGCGCGTGGCCCGCATCGAGCCCGGGCGTTACCACCAGCTCCCCGACGGCGACTTCGAAGAGGTGCCCGCCGCGGTGGTCTTCGAGCGCAGCAACACCCTCGACGCGACCGCCCAGGTGGCCGAGCGCACCATCACCCTCTCGTCAGGCGTGGCGGGCATGCAGACCCAGCAGGCAGCGACCTCCATCGGCCCCATCCCGGGCGTGAGCGGCCCGACGCCGGGCTACCTCCCCTCCAACCTCGGCGGCGGCGGTCCCGGCACCGGTCAGTCCGCCAACGGGTCGCTCCTCGGCACCCAGGCGGCCGTGCAGCAGGCCGTCCGCGGCTCGGCGCCGCCCCCTCCGCCCACCACAACCACCGTGGTGGTGCAGGTGCCCCCGCAGGCCCCCACGCTGGCGCCCGCGCCCCCGTCGAACGCCCCTCCCCCCGTTCAGGTCTTCAACGGCAGCAGCAACACGACGCGCTGAGCGTCGACCGCCGACGCCCCGCACGCGCGTGTGCGATGGGGGGCGTCGCGGAGCTGTATTTACGGCACATCTCAACGTTGTTCGAAGAGCGGCGCGATGGGCGCCCCAAACGACAACGCCCCCGCCGCGGGTGCGACGGAGGCGTCTTCGTGCGAGAGCCCTTCGCAGGGCCCGCTAGGAGCGCGAATCAGCTCGCGGACTTGGCGTCGGCGACCACGTTGACCTTGAAGGTCGCGGTCACCTCGGGGGCGAGCTTCGCCGTCACCTGGTAGGTGCCGAGCGCGCGGATGTTGTCGACCGTGAGCTTCTTGCGGTCGACGTTGAAGCCCTTCTCTTTGAGGGCGCTCTCGAGGTCACGGGTGGTGACCGAGCCGTAGAGCTTGCCTTCGCCGCCGACGGAGCGGGCGATGGTGAGCTCGACCGCGGCGAGCTTCGCCGCCGAGCCGAGGGCTTCGCTGCGGAGCTTCGCGGCCTTCTCGGCGGCGAGCTTCTTCTGGTGCGCGAAGCGAGCGACGTTGCCTTCGCTGGCGGGGAGCGCGATACCCTGCGGGAGCAGGAAGTTGCGCGCGAAACCGGCGGAGACCTTCACGACCTCGCCGCCCTTGCCGAGCTTGACCACGTCGCGAGACAGAACCACGTGGATTGCCTTGCCCATTGCAGTTACCTCAGTTGCCCGCGGTGGTGAAGGGCAGCAGCGCGATCATGCGGCCACGCTTGATGGCCACGGTGAGCATGCGCTGGTGCTTCGAGCAGTTGCCCGAGATGCGACGCGGT
>CANMAT010000444.1 GCA_947494865.1 Deltaproteobacteria bacterium | reverse complement strand
GTAGGCGCCGCCGACGAGCTCCCCGAGGAGCGCGCGCGTCCCGTCGTCGAGGAGCGCGCGCGTCCCACCGCGGTCGACGCCCGCACTACCTCCCCGCAGCCGCCGTACGAGCCACCGCGCACGTCGCCCGAGGCGCCTCGTACGCAGCGCGCCGTCGAGGGCCTCGACTACGAGCACACGCCGCCGCAGGGGCGCTCGCTCTCGCCGCTCCCGCCCCCGCCGCTCGACGCAGGCGCGCGCCCCTCATCGCCGCGCATCGACCCCCCCGAGGCCTCCGCAGCGCGGTCGCAGGGCCTCACCTTCGACGAGCGCGAGTCGCGCACCTTCTCGGGCCAGAAGAACAAGTTCCAGAAGCCCCCCGAGGCGCGAAGAGTGTCGGCCGGCCTCATGGCCGCGGCGGGGGCTTCCGTCGCGCTCATTGGCGCCGGCGCGTGGCTCGCGCTCCGCACCGACGCGACGCCCGACGCGCCCGACGCGCGCGCGCCCCAACGCACCGACGCGCACGTCGCCGCGCCTCCCCCCGACGCGCCGCCCGCGGAGCCGCCCCCGCCGGGCGCCGACACCGCCGCGGTCTTCACGCTCGTTGCGACCAACGACGTCGCGATGCCGCAGGGCATCACGGGCGCCGACAACGCCGCCGAGTTCGCGCGCCACGCGGCCGCCAGCTACCACGCGGGCAGCACGCAACGCATGCTGGCCACCTGCATCGCGGGCGCCGACGGCTCCACGCTCTACCTGCACCCGATGACGCCGGGCGCGCTCCGCGGGTCTTCGAAGGGCATCGTGGCCTGCGCGGGCTACGACCTCGGCGTGGTGCCCGACATCACGGCCGACGGCTCCGACGACGTGGTGGCCGTCGGGGCGCGGCGCAACCTCCTGCACTTCATCGACTCGCGCACCTTGCGGCCGCACCGCACGATGGAGGTCGAGGGCGTGCGCGGCATCGCGACGGGCGCGCAGGTGATGGTGCGCGGCGAGCCCGCGGTGGTGGTCTTCGCCGAGCCCCACGGCCCGAGCGCTCCCACGGAGGTGCTCGCCATCACGGCGCTGTCGGGGCGCGTCCTCTGGCGCATCCGGCTGTCGGGCCGCATGTCGCGGGTGGGGCATCCGGTCGAGCTCGGCCTCGCCGTGGGCCCCGACGCCGACGGCGACGGTGTGGGCGACGTGGTCGCGGGCATCGGCCCCGTGGTCGACTCGTCGGCCGACGGCAACCCCGGCGACCAGCGGTGCGTGCACCTCTTCTCGGGCGCCGACGGGCACGCGCTGTGGGCGCAGCCCTTCTGCCGCGCTCGCTCACTCGGCGCGCAGTCGGTGAGCCTCGGCCCCGACGTGAACGCCGACAGCAAGGCCGACGTGGTGGTGGGCACCGACCAGCCCGGCCCCGGCGAGGCCCCCGTGGTGGTGCTCTCGGGCGCCGATGGCGTCGTGCTCCGACAGTTCGCCGCGCCGCCCGGCGGCGCCGCGCTGGGCTTCGGGTGGCCCGTCGCGCTCAGCGGCGACCTCAACAACAACGGCACTCCTGAGATTCTCATCGGCACGGTCGGGTCTCGCACCAGTGTGCGCGTCTTCGATGGCGTCACCGGGGTCGCGGTCACGACGCTCGAGCTCCAGGGCCTCGGCGCGGGCAACCTCCGGGTGTTTCCCATCCCCACCCTCGTACCCGACAGCCCCTGGAGCGTCGCCGTGGCCTCGCCGGGCGACGGCATCCACGTCTACGTTCGCCGCAACGAGCAGGAGCCCCTGTGAACGTCGCGGGCTACTGCGTCGCGCCCGCGAAGGGCCACGACGTCGACCCGTGGCTCGCCTCGCTCGGCGCCCAGGGCGAAGACAACGGCCGCGACGGCGTGTGGTTCTCGCCGCGCTCGCCCCACGACGCGCCCCCCGCGCGCACCGTCGAGAGCGTTCTCGCGTGGGTGGCGCGGCTCCGGCGCAGCGAGCGCGAGCCCTCGTGGTTTCGGCTCTGGGTCGCGCGAGGGCCCTCCTCCGACGCGATCGTGGGGCACATCGACCTCTCGGGCGGGCGGCTCCCTACCGAGCTCCACCGCGCCGAGCTGGGCATGGGCATCGAGCGCGCGCACCGGGGAAGAGGGCTCGGGCCGATGCTCCTCGAGGCCGCGCTCGCGTGGGCCCGCGCCACGGGCACCGTCGACTGGGTCGAGCTCGGGGTGTTCTCCTCCAACCCTCGCGCGCGTCGGCTCTACGAGCGCTTCGGCTTCGCGCCGATCGGGTGCGTCCCCGACCGCTTTCGCGTCGACGGGGTCACCATCGACGACGTGCGTATGGCGCTTCGATTGCGGTGAGCGCCGCGGTATGGTGCCCCTCGTAAACGAGGAGGAGCCGTCACATGCGCATCGCCGTTCTCGGGTCGGGCAGCTGGGGCAGCGCGCTCGCCAAGGTGGTCTCTGACAACGGTCACGACGTGCGCCTCTGGGGGCGGCGCCCCGAGCTCGCCGCGCAGATCCGTGAGACGCGCGAGAACGCTACGTTTCTACCGGGCGCGCGCTTCGGCGCCACGCTGCGCGCCACGGCGCTCCTCGACGAGGCCCTCGACGGCGCCGAGATGGTGGTGATGGCGGTGCCCACGCACGGCATCCGCGAGACGCTGCGCCAGTGCGCGCACGACATCCCCCGCAACGCGCCCGTCGTGAGCGCGACGAAGGGCATCGAGCAAGACACGCTCTTCTTCGTGAACGAGATGCTCGCCTCCGAGGTGCCGTCGACGCGCGACACCTTCGTGGCGCTCTCGGGGCCGTCGTTCGCGCGCGAGGTGGCCGCGGGGCTGCCCACGGTGGTGGTGGCGGCGTCGCGCGACCTCGCCCTCGCCCGCGAGGTGCAGCGCGCGTTCTGGTGCGACAACCTGTTTCGCGTGTACCTCAGCGACGACGTGGTGGGCGTCGAGGTGGGCGGCGCGCTCAAGAACGTGATCGCCATCGCAGCGGGCGCGAGCGACGGGCTGGGCTTCGGCCACAACGCGCGCGCGGCCCTCATCACGCGCGGGCTCGCCGAGATCGCGCGCCTCGCGATGAAGATGGGCGGCGACGCCCTCACGCTCGCGGGCCTCGCGGGCATGGGCGACCTCGTGCTCACCTGCACGGGCGACCTCTCGCGCAACCGCACGGTGGGCTTCGAACTGGGCCGCGGCCGCACCCTCGACGACATTCTGGGCGGCATGCGCCAGGTGGCCGAGGGCGTGCGCACCACGAAGAGCGCGCACGACCTGGCGCGGCGCGAGGGCGTGTACATGCCCATCATCGAGCAGGTGCACGCGACGCTGTACGAGGGCAAAGAGCTGCGGAGGGCCGTGCACGAGCTCATGACCCGCGAGGCGGGCCACGAGCGCGACTGAGCGCGTCAGGCCGCGGGCGGGGCCTTCTCCTTCACCGCGAGCACCGAGCACGCGGCGTGGCGGACGATGCGCTCGGCCACCGAGCCCATGAAGGCGCGCTTGAGCCCCGTGCGGCCGTGCGTGCCCACCACGATGAGATCGGCGTGGACCTCCGTGGCGTATTGCACCACCTCGAGGTAGGCGCTCCCCACGCGAAACTCGGGCACCACCTCGAGGCCCGAGCGCTCGCCGCTCTCTCGCGCGATCGTAGAGACGAGGGCGCGCGCCTCGTCTTGGAGGCGGCCGTACTCCATCGCGAAGCGCGCCTCGGCGTCGGTGGCGGCCGCGAAGCGCTCGATGGTCTCGTCGACGTGGAGGAGGTGCAGCCGCGTGGCGCCGAGCTGCTTCGCCACGTCGAGCGCGGCGTCGAGCGCGGCCTGGGAGGGTGCCGAAAAGTCTGTCGCACAGACGATGGTCATAGATTTGCCAGTGTTCATCGTATTTGTCCTCTCTGTCTTTCGTAGGAGTGTCAGCAAGCGGAGGGCCACACGGGAGATCCCATCGTGACGCAACCCGCAACGTCGCAGCGGGTGCGCGCAGCCGGTGCGAGCGCGCATCGTGTGCCCTGCGTCGGCATGGAATCCGCGCGCCAGGTGATGGCGCAGAGGTTGCCTTTCAATCAGGCGAAAGTGAGATCTTCATGAAGCGCACCGCGATTCGAAACTCGATGACGCTGCTCCCCCACACGGTCGGCCGTGATCAGACCCTGGCCTCCGCGCACCACATGATGAGCGAGCACCGCATCCGGCACCTGCCGGTGCTCGCGGGCGGCCAGCTCGTGGGCATCGTGTCTGACCGCGACCTGAAGTTCATCGAGGCGCTCAAAGACGTCGACCCCGAGCGCGTGACGATCGAAGAGGCCATGTCGCAGGAGCCCTACACGGTGCCGCCGGAGACGCCCCTCGGGGACGTGGTGCGCACCATGGCGACGGAGCGCTACGGGGCCGCGCTCGTGGTCGATCACGGCAAGGTCGTAGGGATCTTCACGGCCATCGACGCGATGCGCCTGCTGGCCGACGTGTTCGAGAAGAGCTGAGCGCTGTCAGCGACGGGTCGGGAGCGCGAGGGTGAACACGGTCTTCCCCGGCGCGCTCTCGACGCGCAGCTCGCCGCCGTGGTCGGCGGCGATGCGCTGCGCGATGGTGAGCCCGAGGCCCGTGCCGTTCGATTTCGTGGTGTGAAAGGGCAAGAACACGCGGTTGGCGTCGCCGTCGATGCCGGGGCCGTCGTCTTCGATCTGGAGCTC
>CANMAT010000443.1 GCA_947494865.1 Deltaproteobacteria bacterium | reverse complement strand
CGCCAGCGAGCCTTCGCCCGCTAGGGGTCAGCGTCGCAATGCGCGGCGTCGGCCTTCGCAACGCCGCCGTCGGCGCGCGCGACGCACGCTCCGTGGCCGCTCGTGTCGTTGACGCCGGTGTCGCAGCGCTCGCCCGCCGCGCAGTCGTCGCCGTGGTCGCAGGGCGCCGCGCAGCGCCCGCGGCCGCACGCCGCACGCACGCACGCGCGGCCGCCGCAGTCGGCGCTCGTGGCGCACGGCAGCGCGCACACGCCGCCGTCGCCCGAGCAGAGCTCCGACGCGGCGCACCCGGCGGCGCAGCGCGCGTTGAGCGGCGCGCGGCACACGCGGATCACGTCGACGAGGGGACCCTTCGGGGCGCCGCCGTCGTCGCGGCCGCGGAAGTCGTAGCGCCCGCACACGTCGCCCGCGGCGCAGTCGCCGTTCGAAGCGCAGCGGCGGGCGCACACGCGACGCCCCGACGGCTGCGCGAGGCACGCGCCCGAGGCGCACGCGAACGGTGACGCGCAGGGCTCTCCGTCGGCGCGCACGCCGTCGGCGCAGGCGCTCACCAGGGCCGCGAAGAGCATCGAGGTTGACAGGGAAGAGAGGCGTGTTGCCCGCCCCCATGGGCGACGGGCAACGGGGGGAATCACGCGCGGGCGGCGGAAGCGTTCTGCGCGCCGACCTTGTCGCGCGCATCCTTGAGGCGGGCGGCCTTGCCCTCGAGGCCGCGGAGGAAGTAGAGCTTCGAGCGGCGGACGACGCCGCGAGCCACGACTTCGACCTTGTCGATGCGCGGCGAGTAGCGCGGAAAGATGCGCTCGACGCCGACGTTGTAAGACACCTTGCGGACCGTAAAGGTCGACCCGGCGGCCTGACGGCGCTCGCGGATCACCTGGCCCTGAAACACCTGAATGCGCTCCTTGTCGCCCTCGACGACCTTGTAGTGGATGCGCACGGTGTCGCCGACGCGAAACGACGTCAGCTTGCTGTCATTGATGCGCTGCGTGTTCAGCGCCTCGACCTTCGGATTCTGGCTGCCCATGACTATTGACCGCTCTCGTATGGTGAACACTTCCCGAGGGTTTCGGGGGGCCGGGAACTCATCACGCGACACCGCCGATGTCAAGCACCGGCGTCGCCGAAGAGCCTGTCGAGAATGATGGACACAGCCGCTCGCACCGCGAGGTGGTTGTACCCATCGGGGCGCACCGGCGCGAGGCGCACGTCGGCCATCGCGAGCACGCGATCGGCGAGCCCGTGCCCGGTGCCGAACACCAGGAGCACGGGCCTCGCGCGCGCCCTGATCTCTGCCGCCCCCGCGGCGTAGGAGCGCATGTCGGCGGAGGGCCGCGCGGCCGTGGTGAACACCGTGGGGGGCGCGCCCTCGCGGCGCTCGATGTCGGCGAGGGCCTCTTCGATCGTGGGTATCTCTTGCACGATCGAGAGGGCGTCGGCGCGGGTGGGAACGCGGTCGCCGCCGCTGCCTTCGCGCCAGTAGCCGAGAATGTGCCGCACGAGCGCCTGCTGCGCCGCGATGGGCGTGACGACGTAGTACCGCGACACGCCGTAGGTGCGGGCCGAGCGCGCGATGTCGTGCACGTCGAGGTTGGTGACCGAGGTGGTGATGGTGGCGCCCTCGCGGTCGCGCACGGGGTGGTGCACGAGGGCGAGGTACACGCCGGGGCGGGCGTCGCTCATGGTTCGGCTCCGTCGAGCGCGGCGAGCTCCTTGGCGGAGAGCTTCACCTTCGCGAAGAGGTCGGGGCGCTTCTCGCGCGTGCGTCGCAGCGCGTGCCAGCGGCGCCAGCGGGCCACCCGCGCGTGGTCGCCGGAGATGAGCGTCGGGGGCACCGGCGCGTCGCGAAACACCGCGGGGCGCGTGTACTGCGGATACTCCAAGAGCCCTTCGTCGCCGTGCGATTCGCTCACCGCGCTCTCGGCGTTGCCGAGCACGCCGGGGAGGAGGCGCACCACCGCGTCGAGGATGGCGAGGGCCGCGGGCTCGCCGCCCGTGAGCACGAAGTCACCGAGCGAGAGCTCGTCGTCGACGTAGGGGCGGATGCGCTCGTCGAAGCCCTCGTAGCGGCCGCACACGAGCGCGATGGCGGGCTTCGCGGCGAGCTCGCGCGCCACGGCCTGCGTGAACACCCGCCCCTGCGGGCACAGGAGCACGCGGTGCGGCGGAGCTCCGGTCTCGGGGTGCGTGGGGAGCGACTCGAGCGCCGCCACGACGGGGGGCGCCATCATCACCATGCCGCTGCCGCCGCCGTAGGGCGTGTCGTCGACGGTGTGGTGCTTGTTGGTCGAGAAGTCGCGAATCTGAACGGGGTGAAAGCGCGCGAGGCCCTGCTCGACGGCGCGCCCCACGATGCTCGCCCTCGCGAACGAGTCGAGTATCTCGGGGAAGAGCGCGACGACGTAGACGTCCATCAATCCTCGAAGGACGACGGGTCGACGACGGCCGTGCGACCGGCGACGTCGAGCGAGAGCACGACGGCGTCGGTGATGGGGAGCTCCAGCTCGCCCTCGGCGGTGGCGATCACGAGGGCGTCGCAGGTGGGGTAGGCCTCGACGCGGGCCACGGTGCCGAGGCTCTTGCCCGCGGCGTCGCTCACGTGAATGCCCACGAGGTCGCAGTGGTAGTACTCGCCCGCTTCGAGCGGCGGAAAGTCTTTGCGCTGGAGCTCTACCGTCGCGCCCGTGAGCGCCTCGGCGGCCTCGCGGCCCTCGACGCCCGCAAACTGAATCACCAGCCCGCCGCCCTGGTCGCTCAGCGACGCGACGGTGAGCGAGCGCTTCACGCCGTCGCGCAGCACCACGCGCAGTGACGCTCCGGGCACCACGGCCTCGGTGGCCTCGTTGTAGGGACGAAACCAGAGGTCGCCTTTGAGGCCGCGGGCCTTGCCCAGCATGCCGAGGGCGACCCACTCCGACGATTCGGGGGCGCGGTTCATGGATTGGCTCCGATGCGCCGCGGGCCGAGCGCCCGCAGCGGGGTCACTCTTCTTCGACGATGTTGAGCACCGCGCGGCGACCCGTGCGGGCGCACGCGGCCGACAGCACGCCGCGGATGGCGCGCGCGGTCTGCCCCCGGCGCCCGATGACCTTGCCCAGGTCGGTCGGGTCTACCCGGAGCTCGATCACGGGCGAGGGATGCCCCTCGACCTCGCGCACCGAGACCGCCGACGCGTGGTCGACGAGGGCCTCGGCGAGGTGTTGAATGAGGGCGACGTGCGACATCGTGACGTCCGGCGTAGGGGCCTCGCCGCGCGTGGCGCGCGTGCAGCCCCTACGCGCGAATCAGGCGGCCTTCACGGCGGGGTTGCGCTCGACGAGGCGACCGACCTCGCCCGAGAGCTGCGCGCCGAAGCCGCGCCAGAACGCGAGCCGGTCGTGGTTGATGACGAAGCTCTGAGCGCCTTCCTTGGCGCGGGGGTCGTACGTACCGATGTTTTCGAGGTGGCGGCCGTCGCGCTTGGCGCGCGAGTCGGTCACGACGATGCGGTAGAACGGAGACTTGCTGGTGCCGACGCGCGCGAGGCGAACCGTGATCATTTCCGTGCGTTCCTTCAGGTATTGCAGCCGCCGCGTCGGGGTTCAATCTCCGCGCGAGCGCTGAGGATCTTTCAGGGCCGCGGAACCTACTCTACCCCTCGCAACCCCGTCAAGACGCGCTGACCACTGCCCGCACGCATCGCGCCCTTGACGTCTCGACCCTTCACGGATCAACAACACCTTCCCCCTATGAGCCGCCTGCCGCACCTGCTCCCGCTCGCGCTCGTCTCGCTCGGCGCCCTCGCGAGCCTCGGCGCCTCGTGCCAGCGCACCGTCGCCAACACGCCGCCGCCCGCGCCGCCGCGGCCCCCTGCGCCCGCCGCCCCGGTGGTCACGGCCCCCTCCCTGCGGCTGTATTTCCTCGTCGACCTCGACGGGTACCTCGAGCCCTGCGGCTGCCAGCAGCGCCCCCTCGGGGGCATCGACCGCATCGCGCGCGCCATCGAGAGCGAGCGCGTCAACGCCCCGCGCTCGGCCCTCGTCACCGCGGGCAACCTCTTCTTCAACGACGGGGCGCTCGAGCCCCGAATGATCTATCAAGAGCGCGCGAAGGCCGAGTCGCTCACCCACATTCTCACGTCGCTGAACCTCGCCGCGTTCGCGCCGGGGCCCGCGGATTTCGCCATGGGTCCCGAGGCCTGGCAGCGCCTCTCGACCTCGGTGAACGCCCCCGCGCTCGCCGCCAACGCCGGCATGCAGGCATCGCGCGTGCTCGACGTCGACGGCGTGAAGGTCGGCCTCGTGGGCGTCGCCGACTTCGCCCCCGCCACAGGAGCTCCTGCCTCGGGAGCGCCCGTCGCCACCGACCCCGTGGAGGCCGCGCGCGCCGCGGTGGCGGCCGTGCGCGCGCAGGGCGCGACGGTGGTGGTCGTCCTCGCGTCGGTGCCGCGGCGCGCGGCGCGCTCCATCGCGAGCTCCATCGACGGCGTTGATTTCGTCGTGGCCGCGCGCGAGGAGGGCCCCGTCGCGCCGCCCCCCGAGCGCATCGGCCGCGCGTACCTTCTCACCGCCCCCAACCAGGGCAAGCACCTCGGCGTGCTCGACCTCTACGTGCGCGGCGACGGCCATTTTCAAGACGCCTCGGACGTCACCGTGG
>CANMAT010000442.1 GCA_947494865.1 Deltaproteobacteria bacterium | reverse complement strand
GCGCCCGACAAGATTGGCGGCCTGCGCGCGGCGCTCGCCGACGTGGGGCTCGACCCCGCGGCCCTCGACGCGCGGTGGATCTACCTCGGCGACAGCCCCAACGACGCGGGGCCCTTCGGCGCGATGGCGCTCTCCGTGGGCGTGCGCGGCGTCGCGCGCTTCGCCCGTGAGATGCCCTCGCTCCCGCGCTACGAGGCGCGCGGCGGCCCCGGCGAGGCGCTCGCCGAGGTGCTCGCGGGCCTCGGACGCTACGCGGGGAGCGCGGCGTGATCGCGGCGCGCAACCGTCGCCCCGCGGCCCTCGCGGCCCTCACGCTGGCGGGCACCATCGGCCTCGTGCTGGCCTTCACGCGCCCCGAGGCGCCGAGGCCCACGAGCCAGCGGGTCACCGAGGTGGTGCGCGAGCCCGACGAGCAGCAGCCCGCCCGCGACGAGGAGAACCACTACGCCCCCGGCTCGCCCGCGGCCGTGGCCGAGCGCTTTCTGCGCGCCTGGCTGCGCTACCACTACGACGACGCCGCGGCCTTCGCGACGGGATCGCAGAAGTCCCGCTGCGAGCGCAACGTGGCCCTCTTTCGCCAGATGGACCCCGACACCCGCGAGCGCGTGCGGCAAGAGCAGGTGGTGGCCGAGGCCGCGCAGTTCGACCTCGAGCGGGCCGTGACCGAGGAGCTCGCGCCCGCCGACGGAGGCGTTCCTCGCAGGCGCGTGCGAGGCACCGTGCACGCCCACGGCGTCGTGCGCGGTCACACCGCCGAGAACCGCCGCGAGCAGGCCCTCGTGCTGCACCTCGTCGACGGCGCCTGGCGCGTGGCCGAATGGACGCCGGGGCGCGCCGCCGACGGCGGCATCGTGGTGCACTGAATGAAGCCCAAGGCCCCCGAAGATTTCTTCTCGCTCCTCGACCGCGGATCGCGCGAGCACTACGCCGACCCCGACTACTACGACCGCACGTACCGCGCGCGCCGCGACGACGTAGAGTTCTACCGCGCGACGGCGCGACGCCTCGGCGGCCCGGTGCTCGAGCTCGGCGTCGGCAGCGGCCGCGTGGCCCTCGAGCTCGCGCGCGACGGCCACGCCGTGGTGGGCCTCGACCCCTCGCTCCCGATGTTGGAGCGCGCCCGCGAGCGCGCCCGCGACATCTCCGCCGCGAAGCTCTCGCTGCGCCAGGGCGACATGCGCGCCTTCGCGCTGCGCAAGCGCTTCGCCCTCGTGATCGCGCCCTTCAACGTGCTGATGCACCTCTACGAGCCCGACGATTTCGCGCGCTGCTTCGCCTGCGTGGCGAGGCACCTCGCGCCCGGCGGGCGCTTCGTGTTCGACGTGCGCGTGCCGCAGCCCCGCGAGCTCGCGCGCGACCCCGACCGCGCGTACGCCGGCCGCCCCTTCGTGCACCCGACGCTCGGCCGCGTGCGGTACACCGAGCGCTTTCAGTACGACGCCATCAAGCAGGTGCAGCTCGTCACCATGCGCTTCGAACCCGAGGGGCGTAAGCGCGCGCTCGAGACGGTGCTCGCGCATCGGCAGGTGTTTCCCGCCGAGCTGCGGGCGCTGCTGGCGACGGGCGGGCTGCGCATGACGCGTCGCATGGGCGACTTCTCGGGGCGCCCGCTGGGGCCCGACGACGACGTGCAGATCCTCGAGGCCGCCGCCGTGGAGCGGCCCGTGCGGGCGAAGCGCGCGTAGGTTTTTTGTAGGCTGACGGGGCGTCAGTGCCGCGTGGCTGCGCCGCTGCGGCGCGCGAGAAAACCTGCTGCGCTGCGCTCGCAGAAGAGAATGGTGCAGAAGTGGTGGTTGGCCTTCTTCACCCGGCTGCAGAGCTCGGCGAGGTCGTCGTCGGCGTCGATCACGGTGCCCTCGGCGGGCTCCTTCGTCGAGTCGTCGTAGCGGCAGCCGTCGAGGGCCACCCAGCGGCCGCGAAACTGTTTGTGCGCGCAGATCTCGTTCCACGACATCCGCGAACTCACGTCTGTGCCCATGAGACCGTGTCTCTCCGTATCCCTCACTGCTGCGTCGCAGTGGCGGGTGCCTCGCAACGCCGCGGCGCCATTGCCGGGCGGAGGCAAACGCCGTCACCACCGCCGCGCGCAGGCCAGAGCGGCGCTGCGTTGCGTGACGGGTTGCACCAGAAGGGTACGCCAGGTGACGGGACCATCTCGAATTGCCGAACCGATATCACACTCTGCCCACGTGCGGTCAAGGCGCCGTCGCGCTTCATCGCGCACGCGAGGTGGTCTGCGCGCGCGCGGTGCAACGCGTGTTGTGGTGGGTGCGGTCGAAGGGGATAGGGGTGCGAGGCGCGCGCAGAGTCGATCAGGGGCGCTGACACGCCGAGCCGAAGCTCTGGTCGGCGCCGCGGGGCACGCAGCCGGCGCGACGCATGGCGCTATACGCAGCCTGCGCCGCGCGACAGTTGCCGCTGAGAATGAGCTCGTCGATGCGCCCCGCGCCGCCGCGGCACGCGGGGTTGATCGTGGGCCTCGGCGGCGGTTGAGGCGGCGTCGGGATGGGCTGCAGGCCCGGGTTGGCGGGGATGGGCTGCAGGCCCGGGTTGGCGGGGATGGGCTGCAGGCCCTGGTTGGTCGGGATCGGCTGCATCGCCCCGTTGTTGTTCACGGGCTGCAGCCCGTTGTTGCCCGCGAGCTGAGGATTGGGCTGCGGGGTGGGCTGCGGCTGTTGCGCGATGTTGCCCGTGTTGTTGCCGGTGTTGCTGTCACCGCCGCCGCCGTTGTTGCTCGCGCTGATGGCCACGCCGGCGATCACGCCGCAGAGCAGCAGCACGGCGACGCCGATGGCGATGAACTTGCCCGTGTTGCTCGACGGCTGCGCGTGCGGCTGCCCGTAGCCCTGCTGCGACGAGGCGTAGCCGCCGTACTGGGGCTGCTGCTGCTGCATCGAGTGGAAGCCGGGGTTCGACGGGGGCTGGTTGACCGCGGCGAAGCCGGGGCCCGTGTTGGGGGGCGCGAAGCCGCCGCCGGGGTTCGACGTCGCGTGAAAGGGCTGCGGCGTGGCCTGCGGGTAGTTGACGGCCATGGTGGCCGCGATGCCCCCAGAGCCCGCGGGCGCGGTCATGTTGCCGGGCTGCGGCGTTGACATGTGCGGCACCGCCGAGGGCGTGAACATGCCGCCACCCTGCATGGAGCCCTGCATGGAGCCCTGCATGGAGCCCTGCATCGGACCGAAGCCGCTCGGGCCCGAGTTGGTGGCCTGCGACCAGTCGTTGCCGACGCTCGCGTTGCCCGTGAACTCCTGCAGAAACTGCTGCATGCTCTGCGGGCGCTCCTCGGCGCGCTTCGAAAGCGCGCGGAGCACGGCGGCCTTGTGGCGCGGCGGAATGTTGGCGCCGCCGATGTGCGACTCGAAGGGGAGCGGCGGCGTCGTGAGGTGCTTGGTGGCCCACTCCCACGGGGTGCTCGCCTGAAAGGGGAGCTGCCCGGTGAGCATCTCGTACGTCACGATGGCGAGCGAGTAGATGTCGCTCATGGGCTTGAGCGGCTGCCCCGTAAACTGCTCGGGCGACATGTACGGCGGCGTGCCGAGCACCATGCCCTGGCGCGTGAGCTTGGCGTGCGCGGCGTCTTCGGCGCCCTCGTCGCGCTTGGCGATGCCGAAGTCGAGCACCTTCACGAAGTCGCCCTTGGAGCCCTTCTGCGTGAGAATGATGTTCTCGGGCTTGATGTCGCGGTGAATCACCCCGTGCTCGTGGGCCTCGCCGAGCGAGCCGCAGGCCTGGGCGAGAATGTGCTCGACCTTCTGCGGCGGGAGCGCGCCGCGCGCGATCACGTGCGCGAGGCTCTCGCCCTGAATAAACTCCATGACCACGTAGAGCTTGCCGTCTTCGAGCTTGCCCGAGTCATAGAAGCGAATGGTGTTGGGGTGCTCGAGCTGCGCCACCGTGCCCGCCTCGCGCTCGAAGCGCGCGACGAGCTGCGGGTCTTGCGCGAGCTCGGGCTGCAGGGTCTTGATCGCGATCTGGCGCTTGCCGTCGCCGAGCTTCTGCTCGCCCTGGTAGACCTTGCCCATACCGCCCTCGCCAAGAACCTTGACGATGACGTATTTGCCGTTCGAGATGGTCTGGCCGATCAGCGGGTCGGTGGTTTCGCCGTTCACGTTCGTGCTCACGCAGATGCTCCGTGGCGATGATACGGGAGTTCGCGCGGAACACACGACTCCCCAACAAGAGGCCTCGGCCCGCTGCTTCACAGCCGCAGCGCCCATGGGGGTAGAGCGTTACGGCACCCTCTACCTTGGCGCAACAGCCTCTACCCCACCCTTCGGACATTTCGCCCGCGATCGCTCAGATGTCTCACGGCCGCGCAGCCGGGACGCTGGCGGGTGGCGCACCGACCGCCTCGTCGTGGAGCACGAGCACCACGCCGCGGTCTCCGCCCGTCGCCACCACGCGCGGCGGCAGCGGCGCGGCGGGCTCTCCCGCGCGCAGCGCCCGCTCGCTGACGCCCAGCGCCCGCAGCGCCGCGATGGCGTTGTCTCTCCGACGGTTGGCGCGCGCGCCGTCGACCGCGAGGGTGCCACGCACCGCCGCCGTTGTCGTAGGCACCGAGAGCTCCCACCACCGCGAGGCGGGCCGCGCCGTGGCGCGCAGGGCCACCGCGAGCTGAGCGAGCACCGGGTTGCTC
>CANMAT010000441.1 GCA_947494865.1 Deltaproteobacteria bacterium | reverse complement strand
CGTGCCCGTGCCGTGCCCCGGCGCGCTCACCCGCTGCGGGGCCGTGTGCAGCGACCTCCGCTCCGACAACAACAACTGCGGCGCCTGCGGGGCGAGCTGCGGCCCCATGGGCACCTGCTCCAACGGAACGTGCGCGTCGGTGCTGTGCGTCGACGGGTTCACCTTCTGCAACGGCGACTGCGTCGACACGAACACGAGCAACGAGCACTGCGGCGCCTGCAACACGCTCTGCGCGCGCGGCCTCACGTGCCGAAACGCGCGCTGCTCGGCGATGGTGTGCGGGGCCGGGCTCACGCTCTGCGGCCGCACGTGCATCGACACCCGCTCCGACGCGATGAACTGCGGCGGATGCATGCGCGCGTGCCCGTCGGGGTCGACCTGCCAGATGGGCGCGTGCACGCCCGCGGTGATGATGACAGGCACGCCCTTCCAGATCGCCGCGCTCACGTCGTCGAACTGCCGCGCGACGGAGCACAACAGCGTCACCGGCGACGACCGCGGCGGCATCGCCGTGGGCAGCGGGCGCGTGTACTACACCGGCGACGAGCGCACCGCGGCCTTCGACCTCGAGAGCCTCGCCCCCGCGGCGCAGGGCGCGCGGCGCCTCGACGGCATCTTCGGCGTCTCGGCCCTCAACCTCGCGCTCACGCTCGGGTCGAACCGGGCGCCCCTCGACGAGCGCACCTCGATCATCGACTCGCTGCTCGCGGTGGGCCCCGACGCCAACCTCTCGGCGCGCCTCATCGCCCTGTCGAGCACGATCTTCATCAACCGCATGACCACGTCGAGCGGCGTTGGCATCTTCGGCGGCGTCGACCGGGTGATCGTCACCGAGGGGGCCCGCGCGTGGATCATCGACGGACTGATGGCGCGCGTCACGCAGCTCGCCATTGCGCCCATCGGCGACCACCAGGGTTGCGAGAGCTGGGCCTTCTGGGGCGTCGCCGAGTTCTTCGAAGGCGCCCCCTGGGTGGCCTACGTGCGCGACGCGCGCACCGTCGCGCGGCAGAACCTCGTGACCGGCGAGGTGCGCGTCGTGGCCAGCTTCGACAACCTCTCCGACATGTGCTCGTTCACCGTGCTCCCGAGCCGCAACCGCTGGTATTTTCACCACGAGGGCGAATCGCAGTTTCGCACCGGCGACGAGACCCTCGGATACTGCGACGCGCGCTTCTCCATGGCCCCGTAGCGAGTACACTCCCGCGCCCGTGACCGACGTGCGCGCCTCGTCTCGACGCCTGCTCCTCGCGTGCGCCCTCGGCGTCGCCGGGTGCCCCGACAACAACCCCACCGCCCCGCCGCGCGATGCGGGCCTCGACGCCCTCGACGCGCCCGACGCGCCCACGCGCACGGCCACGCTGCGCGTCGACGACGCCCGCGCGCGGGTCACGGTCACCGCCGGCCCCCGCGGCCTCGCGCTGCGCGTCGAACGCCCCGACGGGAGCGTGTGGTTCGCATCGCCCGAGGGCGAGAGCTTCCTCGAGGTGGGCGCGAGCAAGGGAGGGCCGTCGGAGTCGCGCGCCCCCGACACGCGCCTGCGCGAGCCCGCGGGCATCGCGTGGCAGACGCCCGCGGCGGTCACGGGAGAAGACACGGCGCGCAACGCGGTCACCTACGACCTCGGCGCGGCGGGGCCCGTCACGGTGTCTCTCTCGCGCGTCGAGGAGGGCGTCTACCGCGTCGAGTGCGCCGCTACGGGCCGCGACGCCGCCATGCTGCGATGGAACCTCCGCGCCGACGCGGGCCAGTACCACGGCCTCGGCGAGCGCTTCGGCGAGGCCGACGCGCGGGGCGCGGTGGTGCCCATGCAGTTCGGCATCGAGAGCGGCAGCGCGTCGAGCACCAACGAGCACCACGTGCCCGTGCCCTTCTTCGTCTCCACGCGCGCCTACGGCATGTTCGTCGAGACGCGCGCGCCGGGCGCCTTCGACGTGGCCGCGAGCGACGCGAGCCGCGTGTCGGCGACCTTCGAAACGTCGAGCGCGAGCGTGCTGCTCTTCGCGGGCGAGCGGCCCTCGCAGGTGGTGGCGGCGTACACGCGGCGCACGGGGCTCCCGAGGCTGCCGCCGCGGTGGGTCTTCGGCCCCATGCACTGGCGCAACGCGTGGGCGAGCCGCGACGAGCTCTTCGAAGACGCGCGGCGCATCCGCGCCGAGGGCATTCCCACCACCACGATCTGGATCGATAACCCCTGGCAGCGCTCCTACAACGACAGCGAGTTCGACACGGCGCGCTTCCCCGATCCGCCGTCGATGTTCGCCGAGCTCGCGCGCATGGGCTTCAAGGTGCTCGTGTGGAGCACGCCGTACCTCGACGCGGTGCCCGCCGGGCAGACCCCCGCCAACACCGCCGAGCGCCTCTACGTCGAGGCCCGCGCCCGCGGCCACCTCGTGCGATTGCGCGCCTCCGGCGAGCCCTACGTGAGCGTGTCGTCGCCCGGCAGCGCGGGCGGTATGCCCGACTCCAACGGCGCCATGATCGACTTCAGCTCCAGCGCAGCATCGGCCTTCTGGACGGCGCGCCTCGAGGCCCTCGTCGACCTCGGCGTGCGCGGCTTCAAGCTCGACTACGGCGAAGACATTGTGACCGACATCATCGGCGCGCGGCCCGGCTTCGTGTTTTCGAACGGCGAAGACGAGCGCACGATGCACGCGACGTATCCGCAGCTCTATCACCAGGCCTATCAGAACGCGTTCGTGCGGCGCTCGGGGGGCGACGGGTTTCTCCTCGTGCGCGGGTCGAGCTGGGGCGGTCAGCGGCACGCCGATGTGATCTGGCCCGGCGACCTCGACAACGATTTTCGCCGCGCCACCGTGGTCAACGGGCGCATGCAGGTGGGCGGCCTCCCGGCCTCGGTGCACGCGCTGGTCTCGCTCGCGGCGAGCGGCTTCCCCAACTTCGGCGCCGACACCGGCGGTTACCGCGGCGGCAGGCCCACGCGCGAGGCGCTCTTGCGCTGGGCCGAGCACACCGCGCTCTCGCCCATTCTCCAACTCGGCGGCGGCGGAGAGAGCCACAACCCCTGGTCGTACGACGCCGAGGCGACGGCCATCTACCGCTCGCTCGCGCGGCTCCACAACGACCTCATTCCGTACCTGCGCGCCCACGCGGCCGCGGCCTCGCGCGACGGCACGCCGCCCGTGCAGGCGCTCGCGCTGGCCTTCCCCGACGACCCCGGATCGCAGATGGACGGCGACGCCTACCTCCTCGGCGACGACCTCTACGTGGCCCCCGTCGTGACCGCGGGCGCCGCCTCGCGGGCCGTGCACGTCCCCCCCGGCGCGTGGGTTCACTGGTTCACCGGCGAGCGCTTCACGGGCCCGCGCGACGTCACCGTGGCCGCGCCCCTCGGCCGCCCCGCGCTCTTCGTACGGCAGGGCGCCATCATCCCCATGCTCGCCGACGACGTGGCCACGCTCGCGAGCACCGACGCGGCCGACGTGGTCGACCTCGCCGACCGTCAGCGCATCGTGCGCGCGCGCATCGTGCCCGCGGGGGCGCGCAGCTTCACCCTCGAAGACGGCACGCGCATCGCCGTCGACGAGAGCGCATCGGCGCTGCGTGTGGAGTTCACGCCGGGCTCCGAGGCGAGCGACCTGCGCGCGGAGATCGACCTCGCGCACCGCGGAGCGCCCGTGACCGCGGCCCCTACGATGGTGCTCCGCGAGGGCGGAGCGGCCCTCACGATGGCCCCCGACGCGCGCACGGTGCTGAACGGCTGCGACGGGTGCTGGCACCACGACGCGGCGGCGGGCACCTTGCGCATCGGCGTGCGCGGCGCGGCGCGGCTCGCGGTGCGGTGACGTTCGTGGGTCGTGAGCGCTTGACCGCAGGAGTCGCTCGTTCGTAGGGTCGCCGGTCCTACCCATGAAAGCCTCGATCCTTTCGATCGGCACCGAGCTCACCCGAGGGGAGATCACCGACACCAACGCCCCGTGGCTCGCGCAGCGGCTCACGGCGCTGGGCTTCGAGGTGCGCGAGATCGCGTGCGTCGAAGACAGCGCCGACCGCATCGGCGACGCCCTGCGACGCCTCGGCGCGACGCGGCAGGTGGTGCTGGTGACCGGCGGCCTCGGGCCCACCACCGACGACGTCACGGTGTCCGCCGCGGCCTCCGTGGCGGGCGTCGCCGTGGTGCGCGACGAGGCGGCGCTCGAGGCGCTGCGCAGGCGGTTTCAGACCACGGGGCGCCCCGTCACGGCCCTGGCCGAGCGGCAGACCGAGGTGCCCGAGGGCGCCGAGGTGATGGGCAACCCCGCGGGCATGGCGCCGGCGTTTCGGCTCCGCGTCGGCGAGGCCGACTGCTACTTCATGCCGGGTGTGCCCGTCGAGATGGAGCGCATCTTCGACGAGTGCGTGGTGCGTCGCATCGTGGCCATGGCCGCGCCGCGCAGCTACCAGATCGCGCTGCGCACCTACGGCCTCGGCGAGAGCGCCGTCGGGGAGAAGCTCGCGGGCCTCGAGGCCACGCTGCCGGGCCTCACGCTGGGGTACCGCGTGCGGTCGCCCGAGGTCGACGTGAAGGTGCTCGCGCGCGCCGACGATTTCGGCGCCGCCCGGGCCCTCGCCGAGCGGGCCGCGGCCGAGGTGCGCGCGCGCCTCGGCGACGCGGTGTTCGGCAGCGACGACGAGCAGTACGCGG
>CANMAT010000440.1 GCA_947494865.1 Deltaproteobacteria bacterium | reverse complement strand
CGCGATCACTCGCGGCCGTGCATCCACTTCTTGAGAATGGGCGTGAGCGCGAGGAGCAGGAGCGCGGGGCCGATGGAGCTCACCACGAGGAAGCCGTAGATCGGCACGTGGCGGTGCGAGAGCACCTCTTCGAGCGTGCCTGCGAGGTAGTTCGCGATGGCCGACGAGGTGAACCACAGGCCCATCGCGAGCGAGCCCACGCGGGCGGGCGCGAGGCGCGTCACCATCGAGAGGCCGATGGGCGAGAGGCACAGCTCACCGACGGTGTGGATCGCGTACACGGCCACGAGCCACGAGGGCGACACCGTGCCGTGATCGCCCGCGAGCTTCTGGCCCAGGTACATCACAATGAAGCCGAGCCCCAGCACGATCATGCCGATGGCCATCTTGGTCGGCGTCGAGGTGCGCAGACGCCCTGAATCCAGGGAGATCCACATCTTCGAGAAGAGCGGGCCGAGCGCCACGATGAGCAGCGGGTTGATGGCCTGAAACTGCGCCGCGGGGATCACGTAGTGCCCCGTCGCGAGGAGCTCCTTCACGCCGGGGGCGGCCACGAAGGCGGCGGCCACGACGAAGAGGCCCGACACCGCGAGCCAGAAGCCGCGCGCGTGGGTCTGCTCGCGCGTCGACGACCAGATGTTCACCGCGGCGGCGAGAATGGCCACCACGATGACGGCCATGGCGCCCCAGCCGAGCGAGCGGTCGGTCTGCGCGTCGGCGAACAGCGTCATCGTGCCGCCGGCCTGTTCGAACCCCATCCAGAAGAAGATGTTGAACATGCACAGGACGATGATGACGGCGATGCGCTGCGCCTCGTCGGAGCTCGACCCGCGGAAGAGCTTGAAGAACACCGCGCCCGCGAAGGCGAGGCCCAGCGCGGCCCGCGGGATCGCGCCGACGCCCTCCCACACGGGCCCGATCACGCGCCACGAGAGCAGCGTGGCCACGACCACGCCGACGCCGCCCGCGACCCACACCGCGACGTCGATGTAGTCTTTACGCAGGAGCATCGCGACGGGGGCGCCGGGCACGTCGCCCGAGCGGTACGCGCCGTCGCCTGCCTTCTCGGTGGTGAGCGCGCGGTCGGGCGGGAGCCCCACGTCGCCGAGGAGCCGCTGCCACGCGACGAACACCCCGAGGCCCGCGAGCATGCCCACGGCCGCGGCCGAGAAGCCGATGTGCCACCCCACCTTCTCGCCGAGGTATCCGCACACGATGGGCGAGAAGAACGCCCCGAGGTTGATGCCCATGTAGAAGATCGTGAAGCCGCCGTCGCGGCGCGCGTCGTTCTCGCCGTAGAGCCCGCCCACGATGGTCGAGATGTTGGGCTTGAAGAAGCCGTTGCCCACGATGAGAAGCCCGAGCGCATAGAACAGCAGCGACTCGGAGGCCATCGCGAGGTGCCCCAGCGCCATGAGCAGCCCGCCGATGAGCACGGCCTTTCTACGCCCCAGAATGGCGTCGGCGAGGGCGCCGCCCGCGAGGGGCGTGAGGTACACGAGGCCCGTGTACATCGCGTAGATGGCCAGCGCGTGGGGCCGATCGAAGTGCAGGTGCCGGGTCATGTACAGCACGAGCAGGGCGCGCATGCCGTAGTACGAGAAGCGCTCCCACCCCTCGGCGCCGAAGAGCACGTACAGCCCGCGCGGGTGCTCTTTGTGCTCGTCGATCTTCCCCGTGTCCGTCGTCGTCGTCTGCATCGCGCACGACGCTACCGCGCCCGCGCCCACGAATTGAAGCGCCTTCACGGCCCATCGGGCGCGCCGCGGAGTTGACATACTCACGCGCTCCGTCACAAGTGAGGGCCTCCCGATGGCAACGCGAAGGCACCTCCCCATTCTGCAGTCGTCGCCCGCGCCCGCCCCCGCACCCGTCGCCGCGGAGGGCGGCGCCGACGAGCCGCCGCCCTGGCACTGGATCCCCTTGGGGTCCGTGGTCTCGGTGGTGGCCTTCGCGCTCCTCGCGCAAGGCGCGGCCACCCTCTCGACGCGCATCCTCGCGCGGGTGTACCGCCCCAACCTCTCGGTCGCCGACATCGCCGCCGTTCGCCGCGCGTCGCCCGCGAGCGCGTACGCCACCGAGCTCGTGGCGGGCTCGGTGCCCCTCCTCGCGCTGCTCGCCTCGGTGGGCCTCGGCGGGTACTTCATCGGGCGCTATGGGGCGCGCACCAACGCCCGCCACGGCACCCTCTCGGGCGCCTGCACCGCGGTGCTCTTCTGGCTCGTGACGGGCAGGCTCACCACCATGCTCGCGGTGGTGCCCTTCGCCATGGCCGCTGGCTGGGCGGCGGCCCACGTCGGAAATCGCCTGCGCGACCGCGCATAGGCGAGATAAATTCCACCCGCGACGCTTCGAGGGCTCGAAGCTCTCAAGGTCTGGTCGCAACCCTCTGATCTGGGAGGGTATGCAACCCCTACGGATGCTCGTCGTCGACGACGACCCTGTCACGCGGCAGCTCATCGAGGCCGCCCTCACGCGATGGGGGCACGTTCCCATCGCGGCCGAAGACGGCCTGCGCGCCTGGGAGCTGCTGCAGGTGTGCGGCTCGCCCGACGTGCTCGTGATGGGCTGGGTGATGAACGGCATGGACGGCATCGAGGTGTGCCGCGCCCTCCGCGCCCAGACCGCGCGGGCGCAGCCGTACGTGCTCCTGCTCGCGCCGGAGAATTTTCGCCACGACCTCGTGGCGGCCCTCGACGCGGGCGCCGACGACTACCTCTCCAAACCCGTCGACGTCTCCGAGCTTCAAGAGCGATTGCTCTACGCCTCGCGGGGCCTCCACGCGCGCATGGTGCCCCTCTACGGCGGCCTCGAGCGCGCGTTCAACCCCTCGAACGATCGCACCTCGGTGGAGCCCCGCGCCCCCACGCAGTCGACCCTCGTGGGGCGCCTCGTGGGCGCGCGCTACCGCGTGCTCGCCCCCGTGCGCTCCGACAGCCGCTCGGCCATCTGGGAGGGCTACGACACCCGCAACGAGGCCCGCGTGGCGATCTGGTTCACGCACCAGGGCCAGGCCCGCGCCCTCCTCGCCCCGCCCGGCGACGACGGCCGCGCGAAGAAGCTCTCCGAGCTGCGCGCCGAGGCCGAGCTCACCGTGCTCGACTTCGGCGTCACCCCGGGCGGAATGACCTACGTCATCACCACCTTCCTCGACCGCTGGCTGTCGTTTCCCGACCGCGTGTGCTCGGTGCCGCCGCGGGCGCCGTCGCCGGTTTCGAGCGCGTCGCCCGATGAGACGCAGCGCATCGCCGCCCTCACGTACGTAGCCCCCGACTACGAGGAGCACGACACGCTCGACACCGTGCTCGTGAGCCCCGCGCTCCACGACGACAGCGAGCGCACGCGGGAGCACGCCTGCCGCCGCCACGCCATCGTGCCCCTGTGCGACGACCTCTCGCACGACCTCACCCCGCCGCCCCGCTCCAGCGATGCCCACATCGATCCGAGGCCCACGCGCCGCAGCGCGCGCACCCGCGCCGCGAGCCTCGTCGCCACGGTCTCCCTCGCGGGCGCCACCGCCTTCGGCATCGCGTCGCACCGCCGCCCGAGCGAGGCGCCGCCGCCGTCGCACGTCACCACCACGCCGCGCGCCGTCACCCTCGCGCCCCCCGCCTACAGCGCCGCGCCGGCGCCCGCGCCGCGCCCGCCCGCGCCCGTCGCCCACGCCGCGCCCGTCGCCCGCGCCGAGCCCGTCGCCCTGCCCGCAAGCGCGGCGCCGCATCCGACGCCGCGCCGCACGCCTACCATCGCGCCTGCGCCCGCGCCGAGCGACCCGATGGAGCGCGAGCTCTCCAAGGCGCTGCACGAGCAGAACCTGGCCCACGCGCGCACGGTGCTCGTTCGCATGATCCGCGCGCGCCCGCGCACCGCGTCGCTCTACGCGCGCTACGGCGCCCTCATGGTGCGCATGGGCGACCGCTACGGCGCCATCAACGCGTACCGCCTCGCGGCCGACATCGACTTTCTCAACGCCTCGTACCTGCGCCAGCTCGCGGTGCTCCAGATCGCCGTGGGCGACCGCCGGGGCGCCGAGCGCACGCTGCGGTCGGTGCTCACCTTCGCCCCCGACGACCGCGAGACCCGCACGATGCTCTCGCGCATGGCCGCCCCGTAGCGCTGCGCGGCGGCGGGCGTGTGCAGACGCGCGCGAGGTGACACGCAACGCTTGACGCCGCCCCGCCCACCGGTGCCCTACTCCCGCGCGGAGGGTGCCTTTCATGACGAGCGTGTGGGGAAACAGCAGGGGTCTGTGCGCGGCGCTCGGCGTGTGCGCCTGCGTCGCCGCGTGCGGCACGTCGTCGCCGGGCGGCGGCGGTGACGGCGCGGTCGTCGGCGACGCGGTCGTCGACAACGGGGCCGCGCCGGGGTGCGCGGGCGCGGCGTGTCCGCAGGTGCGTCAGCTCGCGGCGGGCTACGACTTCACCCTCGCGCTCCTCGCCGACGGCACCGTGCGATGCTGGGGCAAGAACGACGAGGGCCAGTGCGGCGACGGCACGACCACCCTGCGCAGCCGCCCCGTGGCGGTGACGGGGCTCACGGGCGTCGCGCAGGTCGCGGCGGGCGCGGGACACGCGTGCGCGCGCAAGACCGACGGCACCGTGTGGTGCTGGGGCGGCGGCGCCTTCGGGCGCCTGGGCAACGGGGCCACGAT